>DATGHB010000114.1:0-3274 GCA_035308265.1 Roseiarcus sp. | reverse complement strand
GACTATCTCGCCGCCAAGGGAGTCTCAGCCTCGCGCATGAGGACGATCTCTTATGGCAAGGAGCGCCCGGTTGCGACCTGCGACGACATCTCCTGCTGGTCGCAGAATCGCCGCGCCGTCACCGTCCTCAACGGCGCGCCCGGCAGCAGCTGAGCAGGCCGCGCGAGCGGGCGGCGCGACTTGAAATCGACAGATGCGGGGCGTAAGGGCCGGTCAGTTCAAGACCCCATCGAGGAATAGGCCAGTGACGTCATCGTTTCGCCTGCCCGTCGCGGCGTTCGGCGCGTGCCTCGCGCTTGCGGCGCCGGCGGAAGCGCAGTTCGATTTCTTCCACCGCCAGAATCAGCCGCCGGCCAACGTTCCGGGCGCGGCCGGCGATCCTGACGACGCAGCCGGGCTGGTGGTGCGCATCAACCGGCTGGAGGAAGAGCTTCGCCAGGCCAACGGGCGGATCGAGGAACTGGAGAACGCCCAGCATCGCCTCGAGGCGCAGCTGCAAAAGTTCAGGCAGGACGTCGAGTTCCGGTTCGGCGACCGCTCGGCGGGCGCTCCGCCCGAGCCGGACGTCGCCGAAGCGCCCCTGGCGCCAGCTCAGCCGGGCGTCCCCTCGAGGCCGAGGAAGTCGGACGCGTTCGACCCCAATTCCGATCCGGACGCGCCCGGCGCGCCGCGGCCGCTGGGGACGACGCCGCCGAGCGCGCCGCTCGTGCGCGAATCTCCGGCGGCCGGCCCGCCGCTCGAACTCGGCAAGGGGCCGCCGCCCGCCGCCCCGGCGACGACCGGACCGACGATCGTCGGCTCCGGAGTGGCGATGCTCGACCAGCCGCGCGAGCAGTTCAACGCCGCGCTCGCCGCCTTTCAGGCCGGGCAATATCCGGAAGCCGAAGTTGGGTTCAAGGCGTTCCTCGCCGCCAATCCCGCCCATCGACTAACGCCTGACGCGATCTTCTATATCGGCGAGACCTATCTTCAGCGCTCGCGCCCGCGGGAAGCCGCCGAGCAATTTCTCAAAGTCACGACCGACTATTCCAAGTCGTCGCGGGCGCCCGAGAGCATGGTGCGACTCGGACAGACGCTGGCCGAGCTCGGCAATTCCGACCAGGCCTGCGCGACGCTCGGCGAATTCGGCAAGCGCTACCCGACCGCCTCGGCCTCGGTGAAGAAGCTCGCCGAGCATGAGAGCGCCAGGGATCATTGTTGAGCGCCCGGCGCTCTCCCCTCTCGCCGGCTGACATCGACGCGCTGTTCGCTCCGTTTGCTCGCGCCAGGACGCTTCTGATCGCCGTCTCCGGCGGCCCCGATTCGACCGCGCTCTTGTTGATGGCCGCCGAGTGGGCGAAGCGCCGCGGGCGGACCCGAATCGAGGCGGCGACCGTCGATCACGGGCTTCGGCCCGAGAGCGCGGACGAAGCGAACGCGGTCGCTCACCTCTGCGCGCGGCTCAAGGTCAGGCATCGCGTTCTTCAATGGAAGGGAGCGAAGCCGACGACCCGCCTGCAGGAGCGCGCGCGGGAGGCGCGCTATCGCCTGCTTGTCGACCACGCGAAGGCGGTCGGCGCCGAGGCGCTGCTCACCGCCCATCACGCCGACGATCAGGCGGAGACCGTGCTCTTTCGCCTGTTGCGGGGCTCCGGCGTCGCTGGCCTGCGCGGCATGGATGTCATCACCGCGCGCGACGGCGTGACGATCGGGAGGCCGCTGATCGCCTTGAGGAAGCGCGACCTCATCGCCTTCGCCAATGCCCGCGGCGCGCCGTTCATCGACGACCCGTCCAACGCCGACCCGCGTTTCGCCCGCACGCGCCTGCGCGCGCTCCTCGCCCGCCTCGGCGAGGAAGGCCTCGACGCGGAAGCGCTCGACAGGCTCGCGCGCCGCGCCGGCGAGACCGAGGAGGCGCTCGCCTACCTCACCGCCGAAGTCGAAGCGCGGCTCGGCCTTGGAGGCGCAATCGACGCGCGCGCGCTGTTCGCCGCGCCGATCGCGGTCGGGCGCCGGATTCTCGCGAGGCGAATCGCGGAAGCGGGCGGGCGCGAATTGAGCCGCATCGGGCTCGACAAGATCGAGGCGCTGTCGGCGAGTCTCGGCGATGCGCTGAAGGAACGGCGCGCCTACGCCGCCAATGTCGGCGGCGCGCTCATTCGGCTCACCGCCAAAGGCCGGCTCAGCTTCGCGCCCGAACCGGCGAGGTCGAGCGCCAGGCGATAGGCGCCGCCGCGATCCGGCGGATCGCCATTGTCCCGAGTCCATTTCGAGCGATTTCAAAAGCTTGCGGCGCCATTTCCGAGTCGCTCAGCCGCTTGCTCGGCAGCCGTGGGTGGACGCTTGCCTACGGACTCGCCGGCGCGCCAATACGACCCGGCCCAGCGCCGCGCCTCAAGTCCGCGCACAAAGTTACGTACGCCAGCGATTCCATGGGCTTATCGCCTCCCTTGCGCAACTTTGTAACTGCCAAGCTCCCACTCGGACCTCGTGCCTCAAGGATCGCCGAAGGCGCGTCTCGAAGGGCGATCCACAAGTGCACGACCGGCGCCGCACGCTGGATCATCCCCTCGCAAGCTCGGGACAGGCTCTTCGAGACGCCTGCTTTTGCGAGGCTCGTCCGGATGGGGCCCGTGGACGGGCCAAGCTGGGTCCCTCCGATCTTATTTCTGAAAAATTATAATACCAAACACCTATCCGGTTTGTCAACAAATTGTCGATTTTTTTCTTGGCGGGCGCCCCGACCCTCATCGGGCGCTTTCGCCGGGAACGCGGACCGATTTCATCAACCGAATCCCGTATCAGACGGCCGGAATCCACCACGTTGCCGCCCTTCAACATCGGCCCTTTGAACGAGCGTGAAGCACGAGAAGCCGGTCTTTGGAAATTGTGTCATTCTTGAAAGACAAAGGAATTTTTGCAGCCAATCTGCTTCGGCATAGACGGTCCAAGCATTAGATATGAGACATCGGCCGGGAGCCTCTGCAGGCGCCATCCCGCGTTAACCCGACTTGCGGAAGGGGATTGACGAAGGGTTAAAACCGATTCAATATGGATAATTGCGGCATCTCCCGCCGCGGGCGTCGAGGGCTCTCATTCTCGGCTTGCCCGTGTGAGGCAAGGTCGTTCGGCGATGAAAGCTTTGCTCGGTCTGTACCCCGCCCGCACCCGCGGTCATATGGGCCCGTCGCTTATCGGCTTCCTCGCCGTTTTCAGCCTCGGCGCCGGCGCCAACGCGGCGGCGATCTGCGGCCCCGCGCGGGTCGATGTCGGCGATCCGGGCCGCAACGGCGTG
>DATGHB010000113.1:0-5676 GCA_035308265.1 Roseiarcus sp. | reverse complement strand
CGGCATGGTTAAGCGCCGGCGTGAAATCAGCCGCCGCGCCGATTCGCGACGCGAGGCTTCAGCCGACGACGACGATATGCAGCCGCCGGGGCCCGTGAGCGCCGAGCAGGAGCGTCTGCTCGATGTCGGCTGATCGCGAGGGCCCAGTGATGAAATTGAGCGTGCGCGGCGCTTCGCCCTTGCCATAAGTGGCGCGCAGGCTCGCGAACACGCTCTCGTAGTCGGCGGCGATCGCCTCGCGCGGCAGCACGACGATGTGGTTCTCGGCGAGAAAATTGAGGGTGGTCGGATTGTCGGCGCCGGAGACGAGCGCGAGCGTGCCGGTCTCCGCGATCCCGGCGAAAGCGACCGAGACGGCGTTGGCGTCGCCTCCATCGGAGGCCCCGTGCAGGATCTCGAGCGCCGTTTGGCCCCAGGGCATCGCGGCGAGGCGCGCGTCGGCGCCCATGCGCAAAGTCGCCGGGCAGTTGTTGTCGCGCAGGAAGCGGGCGATTTCCGCCGGCGCGTCCGCCCACGTCCCGATCTCGGCGAGGCTCGCCTGCGCGCGTTCGGCCTCGGCCTTGAAGGTCGCGAGCCTAGCCGAAGCGTCGCCCTGACCGCGCTTGGGCACGATTCCGGGCGGGGCGGCCTTGAGGCGCGTCTCGACCTCGAACCGGCGGGTCGCTTCGTCGCCGGTGACGCCGAGCGAGCGGCGAATGCCGGCCAGGACCGCCTCGCGGGCGCTCATCGCGTCGCTCCGCTTCGGGACCGCCACCGGGTCTGGAACGTTGCCCCCTCCGGCGCCGCGAGGTCGCGATAGCGCGTCCAGCCGCCGGCGAACGGCGCCCATGCGAAGCGGCCCTTGCCGCGGGCGGCGAGGTTGAGAGCGCGGGCGGCGAGATCGGTCGCGAGGCGATAGAGCGCCGGGCGGCCGGCGAAGAACGCCCAGAATCCCAGGCCATAGCGAACGGGCGCCGGCGACAGGCGCCGCTCGAACTCGCGCTCCCGCCAATGCCGCATCATCCCGGGCAGCGGAATGCGGACCGGGCACACCTCCTCGCAGCGGCCGCAGAAGGTCGAGGCGTTGGGCAATTGCCCGCCCTCGGCGACGCCGATCAGCGAGGGCGTCAGCACCGCGCCCATCGGTCCCGGATAGACCCAGCCATAGGCATGCCCGCCGACCGCCTGATAGACCGGGCAATGGTTCATGCACGCGCCGCAGCGGATACAGCGCAGCATATGCTCGAACTCGCCGCCCAGCATGTTCGAGCGCCCGTTGTCGAGGATCACCACATGATAGGCCCTCGGGCCGTCGGGATCGCCTTCCCGGCGCGGCCCGGTGGAGAGGGTGGTGTAGACCGAGGCGTCCTGGCCGGTCGCCGAGCGCGACAGCACCCGCAAAAGCTGCGCGGCGTCCTCGAGGGTCGGCACGATCTTTTCGATCGACGCGATGACGATATGGGCTTGCGGCAGGGTCTGCGTCAGATCGCCGTTGCCCTCGTTGGTGACGATGATCGACGTTCCGGTCTCGGCGATAAGAAAGTTCGCGCCGGTGATGCCGACGTCGGCTGCAAGGAATTTGGCGCGCAGCACCTGTCGCGCCTCGCCGACCAGTTGCGCCGGCTCCGCGAGAGAGCGGTCGGGCGGGAGATCGCGATGCGCCTTGCGGAATTCCTGCTCGACGTCCTTCGCCCTCAGATGGATCGCGGGCGCGAGGATGTGGGAGGGGGTCTCGCCGCGCAACTGAATGATGTATTCGCCGAGATCGGTCTCGACCGGCTCGATCCCCGCCGCTTCCAGTGCGTGATTGAGGCCGATCTCCTCGGCGATCATCGACTTGCCCTTGGTGACGCTTCTTGCGCCCATCGCCTTGCACAGGTCGACGATGATCGCGCGCGCTTCCTCGGCGTCCTCGGCGTAATGGACCTCGCCGCCGCTCGCGCGGACCTTGGCCTCGTAGGCCTCGAGATAAAGGTCGAGGTGAGCGAGCGTGTGGTCCTTGATCGCGCGGCAGGAGTCGCGCAGCGCCTCGAACTCAGGCAGCCTCGCCGCCGCGGCCGCGCGCCTGGTGACGAAATTGCCGGAAAAGGCCATCGCGCCCTGCAGGCGCGCGTCGGCCAGCGCCTCGTGGACATTGTCCTTGAAGTGGGCCGAGGTCGAGACCGCGCTCATCGGGCGGGCTCCGGCTTGCCCTCGCCGATCGCCGGCCCATCCCCCATGCCGGCCAGGATTTCGGCGACGTGACGGACCTTGATCGGCGAGCCTTCGCGGCTGAGCTTGCCCGCCATGTTCATCAGGCACCCGAGATCGCCCGCGAGCACCGTGTCGACTTGAGCGCTCTTGATGTCCTCGGCTTTTTTCACGACGATCGCGTTCGAGAGTTCGCCGTATTTGGTCGCGAACAGGCCGCCGAAGCCGCAGCAGATTTCCGCCCCGCTCAGCTCGACCAGCGTGAGGCCCTCGACCCCGGCCAGAAGCCGCCTGGGCTGCGCCTTGATCCCAAGTTCGCGAAGGCCCGCGCAGGAATCGTGATAGGCGACCGTCCCCTCATAGCGCGCCTCGACCTTGTCGACGCCCATGACCTCAACAAGAAAGCTCACGAGTTCATGCGACTTGGCGGCGAAGCGCTCGGCCCGCTCGGCGAGGTCTGGCTCGCCCGCGAACAACTGGGGATAATGCTTGATCAGCATGCCGCCGCACGACCCGCTCGGGGTCACGACATAGTCGCAGTCCTCGAACGCCTCGATCGCCTGCCGCGCGAGCCTCTTTGCGGTCAAGCGGTCGCCGGAATTGTAGGCCGGCTGTCCGCAGCAGGTCTGGGCGGGCACCACCACCTTGCAGCCGGCGCCTTCGAGCAGTTTCACCGCCGCGAAGCCGACGCTCGGGCGGATGATGTCGACCAGGCAGGTGACGAAAAGCCCGACGCGAGGTTGAGATTTCCGGATCTGGCCCGACGGGGCCGCCGTCGCGCTCATCTTATCGTCGCATCCATCTTGGCATTGCGTCCTTTTGGGCCCATGCGGGGGGCGGCGCGCGCTCTTGTCGCTCGGCCTTCGTGTCCTTTAAGCTCGCACAATGGCCACGGATATCGCAACCCGCGTCTACAATCATGCGTTTCGCATCGATCCGGCGGTCCGCACGCTGCTCGACACCGATTTCTACAAGCTTCTGATGCTCCAGATGATCTGGAAGATGCATGCCAAACGCCAGGTGACCTTCCAGCTCATCAACCGGACCGCGTCGGTGAGACTGGCCGACATCGTCGACGAACGCGAGCTCACCGACCAGCTCGATCATGCGCGCACGCTTCGGTTCGCCAAGAACGAATTGATCTGGCTCGCGGGCAACACCTTTTACGGCACGCGCCATATTTTCGAGCCGGAATTCATGGAGTGGCTGGCTTCGTTTGAGCTCCCCGAATACGAGCTGACCAGACGCGACGGGCAGTACGAGCTCCGCTTCGCGGGCCCATGGACCGGCACGACGATGTGGGAGATTCCCGCTCTCGCCATCATCAGCGAACTGAGGGCGCGAGCGGCGATGCGCGGCATGAGCCGCTTCGATCTCGATGTGCTCTACGCCCGCGCCAAGGCCAAGCTGTGGTCGAAGGTCGAGCGGCTGCGCGCCCTCGAACATGAGGAGGGGCCGGTCAAGGTGTCGGATTTCGGCGCCCGCCGGCGGCACGGCTTTCTGTGGCAGCGCTGGTGCGTAGAGGCGATGCAGGAGGGCTTGGGCTCGAGTTTCATCGGCACCTCCAATGTCAAGCACGCGATGGACACCGGGCTCGAGGCGGTCGGCACCAACGCCCACGAACTGCCGATGGTCTACGCCGCGGTCGCCGAAGACGACGAGGAATTGCTGGAGTCGCCGTACCGGGTGCTCAAGGACTGGGCGAAGATGTACGGCGGCAACCTCCTGATCGTTCTGCCCGACTGCTTCGGCACCACCTCCTTCCTCAACAACGCGCCGGACTGGGTGGCCGACTGGAAGGGGGCGCGCCCAGATTCGAAGCCCCCGATCGCGGGGGCGCGCGAGCTCATCGCATGGTGGCGGAAACGGGGCAGGGATCCGAGGGAAAAGCTGATGGTGCTGTCCGATGCAATGGACATCGACACGATCGAGGACTCGGTGCGCGCGCTTCGAGGCCAGGTCGCCCTGTCGTTCGGCTGGGGCACCAACCTGACCAACGACTTCACCGGCTGCGCGCCCGCCGGGGTCGACGGCCAGCTCAAGGCGATCTCGCTCGTCTGCAAGGTGGTCGAGGCGGACGGGCGCCCCGCGGTCAAGCTCTCGGACAATCCCAACAAGGCGCTGGGGCCGCTGGACGAGGTCGAGCGCTACCGGCGCGTATTCGGAACCGTCGGCATGAAGACCGAGCCCCTGACGGTGTAGAGGGCGCCATGGGATCGACGGGCTTCGCCGGCTTCGGCCCCCAGGCGCTGCCGTTCTTCAAGGCGCTTGCGTTCCATCAGAGCCGCGAATGGTTCGAGGCCAACCGCTCGACCTACGAGAACGCGGTCAAAGGGCCGCTAGGCGACCTCGTCGAGGATGTCGCTGAGCGCCTCAGAGAAGCGAAAATCCCGATCCGCGGCGACCGCAAGGCCTCGCTGTCGCGCATCCATCGCGACCTGCGCTTCTCCGCCAACAAGGATCCTTACCGGACCAACGCCGGCGCCGTGCTGACCCGGTCGGGGGCCAAGAACGATTCCGGCGTCCTTTATTTCCACCTCTCTCCCGAGGAGTGCTTCTTCGCCGCCGGCTTCCATATGCCCGATCCCGACAAGCTCGCGCGGCTTCGGGCCGCGGCCGCCCGCTCTCCCAAGGCGTTCAGGGCGATGACGGCGAAGCTCAAATCGGCGGGGCTCTCTTTGTCGGCGGAGGAAAAGCTCAAGCGCGCCCCGCGCGGGTACGAGGCGATCGACGATCCCGAAGTCGGCGCCGCGATCCGGCTCAAAAGCATGGTCTGCCTGCGTCCGGTCGCCGAGGCGGCGATCTTGTCGCCCGCGCTTGTCGACGCCTTCTGCGCCTTCGCGCGCGATGCGCTGCCGCTGCTCAACTGGGGTTGGGACGCGCTCGCCGACCGGCGCTAGGCCTTGGCGAGCCTGGCCTCGATGGCGTCCCAGATCGCCACGGCGAGATCGGGGCCGCCGAGGTTCTTGATGGCGCGAATCCCGGTCGGCGAGGTGACGTTGATTTCGGTGAGATAGTCGCCGATCACGTCGATGCCGGCGAAAAGAAGACCGCGCCTTCTCAGCTCCGGCCCGATGGCGGCGCAAATCTCGCGCTCGCGCGGCGTGAGGTCGGTCTCTTTCGCCGCTCCGCCCCGCGCCATGTTGGAGCGGATGTCGTCGGCCGCAGGGACGCGATTGACCGCGCCCTTCGCCTCGCCGTCGACGAGAATGATCCGCTTGTCGCCTTTCGCCACCGCGGGCACGAACTTCTGGATCACCCAGGGTTCCCGAAAGCTGGTCCTGAACAGGTCGAACAGCGAGCCGAAATTCGGGTCCTGGACAGCCACCTTGAACACCGACCCGCCGCCAAAGCCGTAGAGCGGCTTCATCACCACTTCGCCATGCTCGGCGCGGAACTTTTCGATTGCCCTCTTGTCGCGGGCGATCAGGGTCGGGGGCATGAGTTCGGGGAAATCCATCACGAACAGCTTTTCCGGCGAATCGCGCACGCCGCGCGGATCGTTGA
>DATGHB010000112.1:0-13102 GCA_035308265.1 Roseiarcus sp. | reverse complement strand
CGCGGGGAATGCCCAGCGCTTCCATGGTATCGGCGGCCAGCATGCACATTTCGGCGTCGGCGGCGGGAGAAGCGCTCCCCACCGTGTCGGCATCGAACTGCATGAACTGGCGGAAGCGGCCCGGCCCCGGCTTCTCGTTGCGGAACACCCAGCCGGCGCGATACGAGCGGTAGGGCTTGGGCAGCCGGGCGTAGTTTTCCGCGACATGGCGGGCGAGCGGCGCGGTCAGGTCATAGCGCAGCGACAGCCATTCGTCGTCGTCCTTGAACGAGAACACGCCTTCGTTCGGCCGGTCCTGATCGGGCAGGAACTTGCCGAGCGCCTCGGTATATTCGACGAACGGCGTCTCGACCGCCTCGAACCCATAGAGCGCGTAGACCTCGCGGATCTTCGCCATCATCGCCTCGGCCGCGGCGATGTCGGCCGCGTCGCGGTCGGCGAACCCGCGCGGCAGAGCGGCGCGCACGCGGGGGGAAAGGTCGGTCTCGGTCATCGCCGCTCTATATCCGGCATGGGCGGCGGCTAGAAGAGGTTCGCCGTGATGTTGATCATCAGGGCGAGAATGATCGCGTTGAAGAAAAAGCCGACCACGCCCTGGATCACGACGATCAATCGCATCCGCATCGAGGTGACATTGACGTCGGACGAGGCGAAGGTGCAGCCGATGACGAAGGCCTGATAGAAGAACTCCATCCAGCCGACCTGAGGCGTCCCGGGAAACTCGAGGCCGCCGTGAATCCCGCCTTTCTGGCGCATGAAATAGACGCCGGCGTAGTGCAACGCAAACATCACCTGGAGGAAGGTCCAGGCGCTGAGCACGGTCGCGCCAACCAGCGCGAGGTGCCCGGCTTTCGGCCAGCCCGCCATGTTTTTAACCGGTCCAAGTTCCCACACGATCGCGGCGAGGGCCGCGAGAGCCGCGACGATGCCGAGGACCACCAGCACCCACTGGTTCTCGTCCTCGGGCCTCGCCTGAACGCGCGCGTCGCGCCTGGGGTCGCGCACCATGATCAGGATCATGACCAGGAACACCCACGCGCCGACATTCCAGGCGATCAGGAGCCGCGTCGCTTCGCGGATGTCGACCCCGACGCGCAAAGCGACATAGGCCGCGACCATCAGGATCGCGCCCGCCAGGAGACGCGGCCGATGCGCGAAGTCCGCCAGATAGCCGCCTTTGGCCGGAGGCTTGTCGGTTGCTGGCTGAGGCGGCGATTTGGCCATGGCGGGCGCCTTGCCGGCTTTCGGCGGGGACGGCGGCTTGGGCATGCGGCTCCTGACGAGGCTTGCCTTTGCCCGAGGCCGTCGCCAGGGTCAAGCGGCGCTAACGTCGCCGCGCCTTTCGATGCTAAGGAGGCTCTCGCGCTGTTCATTCCCGCGAGGCCTGGCCGATGGGCTCGAACCCCGAGGATCGCGACCATGACCCCACGAACTTGGACCCCGCGAGCCTGCGGGCCAGGCTCGACCGGCTGTCGAGCGAACTGAAACGCCGGGCCCCTCCGCCCGCCGCTCCCACGCCGAGGCCCGAGCCCAAAGCAGACGGGACGGGTTCGGCGATGTCGCTTGGCCTGCGCGCCGGCAGCGAGTTCATCTCCGCGGTGATCGTGGGCTCTGGCATCGGCTGGGCTCTCGATCGCGCGCTCCACACCAATCCGGCGTTTCTGATCGTGTTTTTCCTGATCGGGGTCGCGGCGGGGACCTGGAACGTGATCCGAATGACCTCGCCAAAAGCGGCTGCGTCGGGCCGCAATTCGCCCTTGTCTCGCGCGAACCCGCCGGATAAAGACGTGCCGCGCCCGGCTTCTCAAGCCGGACGGGACGCCTCGTTGAGGGGGCGCGAAGCCGCGGGCGACGCGGGCGACGACGAGGACGAGTAGACGTGGCGACAGAGTCAGGACCGGCGGTCGATCCGATCCACCAATTCGCGCTTCATCCGGTGGTCCCGATCAATGTCGCGGGCATTGACGTGTCGCTGACCAATTGCGGCCTCTTCATGCTGCTGGCGGTCGCGCTGAGTTGTCTCCTGGTCGCGATCGGGGCGCGGGGCGGCCCCGGCGTGCCCGGCCGCATGCAGGCGATGGCGGAAATGGGCTACGAATTCGTGGCCGGCATGGTGCGCTCCGCGGCGGGCGAGGCCGGCATGCGGTTTTTTCCGTTCGCTTTCTCGATCTTCTTCTTCGTTCTCCTGGCCAATCTGATCGGCTTTGTCCCCTATGCGATGGCCGCGACCAGCCAGATTGTCATCACCGCCGCCTTGGCCCTCATTGTCTTTTTCACCGTCGTCATTGTGGGAGTGCGCGAGCACGGCGTGCATTTCTTCAAGCTGTTCGTCCCGCCCGGGGTGCCGATCTATATTCTGCCGCTGGTGGTGGCGATCGAGATCGTCTCCTTTCTGACCCGCCCGGTCAGCCACTCGGTGCGTCTGTTCGCCAATATGCTCGCCGGCCACATCACCCTCAATGTCTTTGGCAGCTTTGTGATCATGCTGCTCGGGGCGGGCGCGGTGTTCAAGGGCCTGGCGGTGATGCCGTTCCTGGGCATCATCGCGCTCGAAGCCCTCGAGCTTCTGGTCATCTTCCTGCAGGCCTATGTGTTCGCCATGCTGACCTGCATGTACCTCAACGACGCGCTTCACCCGGGTCACTGACCCCCAATCCGAAAACCAAGACCGAACAGGAGCACCGCATGGAACCGCATGAGCTTGCCCTCGCCGCAAAATATGTCGGCGCAGGCCTCGCCGCGATCGGGACGGGGGCCGCCGGCATTGGCGTGGGCACCCTGTTCGGCCAGTTCCTGAACGGGGCGCTGCGCAATCCGTCGGCGGTCGAAGGCCAGTTCGGCCGGCTGATCTTCGGCTTCGCGGTCACCGAGGCGTTGGGCATTTTCGCCCTGCTCATCTCTTTCCTGTTGCTGTTCGCGGTCTGACGTTTCAGACTTCTTGCGGCTGCTTTCGGGGTCGGCGCATTGCAGCGCCTTCCCGACTCGTCAAGTTTTCCAAGGCTTCGTGATGGCAGAGTCCGCGCAATCGACGCTCTCCGGGACCCAGACGCAGGTCGGTCACGACGGCGGCGCGCATCCGAGCTTTCCTCCATTCGATTCGAGCACGTTTCCTTCCCAGCTCGTGTGGTTCGCGATCGCCTTCGGATTCCTGTACTGGTACATGTCCAAGCGCGGACTGCCGCAACTCGGCGCGGTGATCGAGGGCCGCAAGGCGCGAATCGCCCGCGACCTCGACGACGCGACGGCAATGCAGCAAAAAGCCGATGCGGCCGCCGCCGCCCATGAAAGGACACTGGCCGAAGCGCGCGCGAAGGCGCAGAGCCTCGCCCAGGCCGCGCGCGACGCCGCGGCGGCGGATGCGCGCGCCAAGCGGCAGGCGCTCGAGGACGAGCTTGCGGTCAAGCTCGCGGCCGCCGAGCGCGAGATCGCCGCGATGCGCGCCCGCGCGATGGCCAATGTGGCCGAGGTCGCCCGAGAGGCCGCGGGCGCGATCGTCGAGCGCCTTGGCGGACGCCCGGCCGATCCCGCCTCGGTCGCCGCCGCCGTCCGGTCTATCCCCTCGCCGAGCGGAGCCGCCTGATGGAAATCGACGCGGAGATCTTCGTCCTCCTCGGCTTCCTGTGCTTTCTGGGCCTGCTCGTCTATCTCGGCGCCCATCGCACGATCCTGAAAGCGCTCGACGCGCGCGGCGAAGCGATCGCCGCCGAGCTCGCTCAGGCGGCGAAATTGCGCGACGAGGCGACGGCGCTGCTCGCGAGTTTCGAGAAAAAGACCGCCGAAGCGGAAGCCAACGCCGCCGCCATCGTCGCCGAAGCGCGGGGCCAGGCCGCCCAGTTGGCCGACGAGGCCGCCGAGCGGCTGAAGGAATTCATCGCCCGGCGCACCAGGCAGGCCGAGGCCAAGATCGCGCTCGCCGAAGCCCAGGCCGCGGCGGAGGTCCGCGCGGCGGCGGCCGAGCACGCGGCCAAGGCGGCGGAAATCGTGCTCGCCGACCAGATGCAGGGGGCCGCCGGCGCCGATCTGGTGGCGCGCGAGATCGGCGAGATCAAGCGCCGGCTCTCCTGAGCGGGTAGGGCGCCGCAAGAACGTTATTGCGAGCGAAGCGAAGCAATGGAGCAGTCGTGGCGCCCCACGGCCTCTGGATCGCCACGTCGCTCCGCTCCTCGCGATGACAGCCCAGCTTCAAACCGATCTCATCACGCACGGGGAAGATGGCGCGCGGCGCCAGGAATCCTTGATTTAGGTAACGAGGAGCCTATTGTCGGCCCGACGAGACTTGCAAGCTGCCGTGCCGGGGGCGGGCCGCAGACGCCCGGAAGAGGGGAAAGCATGAACCGCTTGATCTGGGGCTTTTTGATCCTTCTTTCGCTGTGCTCGCTCGCCCGCGCCGGGGGCGGCGGCCCGGCCCAGCTCAACCTCTACGACACGCCGGCCGAGGCGCGCTGGGCGCCATTTTTCAACAATATGCCCGCCTGCGACGATGCGAGCGTGCTGTCGACGATCATGAGTCGGTTCGGAGCGACCCAGCGCGAATTCTGGGATCCGAATCTGGCGATCGAGGGCCTCGATCGCGTGCGCGAAATCGGCTTCCGGTCCAATGGCCTCTCGTACATTCCGCGCCGCTATTGCGTCGCCCGCGCCGCGATGTCCGACCGGAGGACCCGGACCGTCGTCTACGCGGTGGCGACGCAGACCGGCATCATCGGCAATACCTGGGGCGTCGAGTGGTGCGTGGTCGGCGTCGACCCGACCCTCGCCTACGCGCCGGACTGCGAGGTCATCCGCCCGATCCTCGAGCGGGAGATCGGCAAGACGAAGTGGCTCGCCGAATACGGCCTCAAAGCAGCGGGCTATTGACCGGCGGAAGCGGGCCGGATGCCGCGCCTGGCGTTGAGCTTCGCCTTGAACCTGGCGCTGGCCGCCGGCGCGCCGCTCGAGGCCCGCGCTGAGACCCCGCCGCCAGTCGCGACCACGCAGTTCGATTATTATGTGATGACCCTGTCGTGGGCGCCCGGTTTCTGCGACATCGGCGGCCAGGAGACGTCGTCGCCTGAATGCGCAGCCGGCTCGGGCGACGGCTTCGTCGTCCACGGGCTGTGGCCGAACAATGAATATCGGCCCAATCCGGAAGCGTGCGTAGGCGGGGACGCGACCCCGGCCGATCTCGCCGACGAGCATGGCGTCTATCCCAACGATCGCCTCGCGGCCTACGAATACCGCAAGCATGGAATCTGCACCGGCCTGAGTGCGCATGACTATTTCGCCACCGTCCGCGAGGTGAAGGCGCGGCTGAACATTCCGCCAGAGTTCAAGGCGCCGCGTCAGCCGGTGCGACTGGCGCCCGAGGAGGTCGAGCGCGCCTTCATCGAGGCTAACCCCAATTTGCGCGCCGACAACATGGCGGTCACCTGCAGCAACGGGGAACTCACGGACGTGCGCTTGTGCATCGCCAAGGACCTCTCGTCCTACGTCGTTTGCCGCAAGGTCGCGCGCCACACCTGCCAGCGCGCGTCGATCGTGGTCGCCCCGGTGCGCTGACCCGTTTGCCTCGCGAGGGGGGCGCGCCCGAGCTGGATTTGGGTTGTCTTGGATGGGGGCTCGTTCGCTCTAGAAACCCTCGAATCAGGGGTTGGAAAAGCTTGGATTTCCTTGGATTCTCTCGTCAGAAATTAGCCTTTTCAATAGGTTACGCGAGATTATCGGCGCCGAAATTTTTTCTGCGCCCTCTCGCCCGCAATGGCCCGGGAACGGGCGCGGCGGCGGGCGCGGCGGGGATCGACCATGGATCAAGCTTAGCGACGTTTCTGATTATCTGCAAGCAAATGTCGCCTCCCGCCGCCAAGGCTGGACGCCCAATAAGGATGGGGAGCCGCCATCAATTATCGCCACGCCTTTCACGCCGGCAATTTCGCAGACGTGCTCAAGCACGCGGTCCTCGCTCGCGTCCTCGTCTATCTCGCACGCAAGGAAAGCCCGTTCCGGTTCATCGACACCCATGCCGGAGCCGGACTGTACGACCTTACGGGCGCGGAGGCGAAACGCTCGCCCGAATGGCGCGACGGGATCGGGCGGATTCTGAACGCCCGCGCCCCCGAGCCGGTCGCCGCGCTCCTGCGCCCCTATTTTGAGGCCGTCGGTCCGCGCGATTCCGAGGGCCGGCCGCTTTCCTATCCGGGTTCGCCGGCGATCGCCCAGGTCCTCATGCGGCCGCAGGACCGCCTCGCGCTCTGCGAAGCGAACCCGCACGAACGCGAGGCGCTGATCGGCGCGCTCGGGCGCGATCGCCGGCTCAGCATCGTCGGCACGGACGGCTACGTCGCGCTCAACGCCTATCTGCCGCCGAAGGAGCGCCGCGGCCTCGTCGTGATCGATCCGCCGTTCGAGGCGCCCGACGAATCGCGTGCGGTCGGACAGGCGCTCGAACGCGCCCTGCGCAAGTGGCCGACCGGGACCTACCTCGCCTGGCGGCCGATCCGAGAAGCCCAGGCCGATTCCCATTTCCTCAATTCGGTCGCCGGGCTCGGCGCCCCGAATATCCTGCGGCTCGAACTCGACGTGGGCGAGGGGCCGATCGGTCCGCATGGCCAGAAGCCGCTGGCGAGCGCGGGGCTTCTCATCGTCAACCCGCCCCATACGCTGTTCGAGGAAGCCAGAAAGCTTCTGCCGTGGCTTGCGCAAACGCTCGGCCGCGGCGACGCTGGAAAGCCCCTGTGCGCATGGCTGACGGACCCGAGGTGAGGCGTCTGCGCTTGCGCGCGTCAAGCGACTTGGTTTATGTGTGAACGATTGCGGGATGGCGAAGCCGGCCGGCCGGCGGGAACAGCGAAGGGGCTTCGATGGCGCTGCCGGATATTCTCAAAGACAGGCTTAGGCTGCCCGTCGTCGGCGCGCCCTTGTTCATCGTCTCGCACCCGGCTCTGGTGATCGCCCAGTGCAAGGCGGGGATCGTCGGCGCTTTTCCCGCGCTCAACGCGCGGCCCGTCTCCCAGCTCGACGAATGGCTGCATGAGATCACTGAGGCGCTCGCAGCCCATGACCGCGCGCATCCGGAGCGCCCCGCGGCGCCCTTCGCGGTCAACCAGATCGTGCACAAGTCGAACGCCCGGCTCGAAGAGGATATGGCGCTCACCGTCAAGTGGAAGGCGCCAATCGTCATCACCTCGCTCGGCGCGCGCGAGGACGTGAACCAGGCGGTGCACGGCTATGGCGGGATCACGCTGCACGACATCATCAACAACCGCTTCGCCCACAAGGCGATCGAGAAGGGCGCCGACGGCCTGATCGCGGTCGCGGCGGGCGCCGGCGGCCATGCGGGACCCGTTTCGCCGTTTGCGCTGATCCAGGACATCCGCGCCTGGTTCGATGGGCCGCTGCTGCTCTCGGGCGCGATCGCGACCGGGCGCGCGGTTCTCGCCGCCCGCGCGATGGGCGCTGACCTCGCCTATGTCGGGTCCGCTTTCATCGCCACCGCCGAGGCGCGGGCGGCCGACGAATACAAGCAGGCGATCGTCGACGGCGACGCCTCCGACATTGTTGGGTCCACTTACTTCACCGGCGTGTTCGGCAACTATCTGAGGCCCTCGATCGTCAAGTCCGGCCTCGACCCGGACAGCCTGCCGGAGCGCGAGGCCCGAGCCATGAACTTCGCCTCCGGCGGCTCGTCGGGGGCCAAGGCGTGGCGCGACGTCTGGGGCAGCGGCCAGGGCATCGGCGCGGTCAAGTCGGTGCAGTCGGTCGCCGAGCTCGTCGCCAGGCTCGAGCGCGAATATTCCGAGGCGAAGCGCGCGCTTTGCTGCTGAGCGCCGGCTCATCGGCGCCGCCAGGACAAGAAACCTTAACACTTGCGCGCCTGCTTCTATTCGCCGAATACGCTATTCGTCCGCTCACAATCGCTCGCCCCAAGCATTTGAGGCTGCGTCGCTCGTTAATCGAGAATAAAAAAGGCCGCCCTGGTGTTCAAACGCGCGGCGGGGACGGCGCCGGCGACGGGCTCGTCGCGAAAATCGCGCTCCCGCTCACGATGACTGACACATCAGGGAGCCGCACGATGAATAGTCTTGAACCGTCCACCGGGGTTGAGGATTCCGAAAAGACCCGCGGCAGAGCCGCAGTCGGAAGACGCTCGGTCCTCAAAGTTCTCGGCGCCGCCGGCGCCGCTCTCTCCGCCGGCGCGCTGACGAAGACGCCTGCCCGCGCGGCGGAAATCTCCAGGGGCGACGCCGCGCTGCTGCGCTTCGCCGCCGCCGCCGAAATCATCGAAAGCGACCTCTGGCTGCAATACGCGGAACTTGGCGGGGTTCAGGACGACGAGGTCGCCAAACTGGCCGCCAGCCTCATCCCGGGCTATCCGCCCAAGGCGACCGGCGGCAATGCGGCCTACACCAAGGCGCTGCAGTTCCTCGACATGGACATGCCGCAGTACATCCATGACAACACCGAGGACGAGCTTTCCCACGAGCACTTCATCAATACGTATCTCGCCTCCAAGGGCGCGGAAATGGTGAACCTGGACCACTTCCGCACCCTGCACGGCAGCCAGGCGACCGGCGCGAACAAGAATTTCCCCCGGCTGACCAACCTGAAGCAGCTCACCGTCGACACGACGTGGTGGACCCGCTACCGCAGCCGCACCAGGAACCCGGACCTGGGCGACACCGGCTTCGCAAACGCCATCCCGACACTCGCTGAGCGCCAGCATACCGCCATTCCCCGCACCGATTCCGACGACACCGCGGACGGCGGCAATTTCATCCAGGCGGTCGCCAATACGGCGGGCTTCCATTTCGGCTTCATCGAGCAGGGCGGCACGAGCCTTTACCCAATGCTGGCCCAACGCGCCCGGAGCGTCGAAGTGTTGCGCATCCTGCTCAGCATCGGCGGCACGGAGATCTGTCACTTCCAGACCTGGCACGACAAGGCGGGCAACGCCAAGGTCCTGACCGACGTGATCGATCCGGTCACGCATGTCTCGGTGACCTTCGACCTGAACGCTCCGCGGTTTTCAACCGAGGACTTTCAGCCCAACCTCATCATGCCCGAGCCGACCGTGTTCCTGAGCCGGCAATTCCCGCCAGTTTCGATCATCCGCCCGACCGAAACGGAGGGCGCGGCGATGGGCGCGGTGAAGGCGCTCACCGACGACGGGCTCTTCATCGGGCAGACGCAGGAATTCTTCGAGCTGCTGCAGGACCTGGCGTCGGACGCCGACGCGGCCCGCCGCGGCGACGAGTAGGGCGTCGACCGAAATTACTCAATCCTGCAGATCGCGACGAGCCGCGATCTGCAAGCCCCGGCGCGAAGTCGAAAGCGGCTCGCGTCGCGGCTTGCAAACACCCAGGAAGCCTGGCAGGCCGGGACTGAAGCGCAGCCGCCACAGTCAAGCGCAAAAGCGGGCGCGGTGTATTGCGGGGACAAGCGGCGCCGCTGGCGCCGAAACGCTTTGGCGGGACGCGCGCCGGCGTTAGCCTCCGCGGCAGGGATCGGCTACGAGCAGCAACGCGGTCTTGATCGGCGAGCGCGGGCGCGACTCTTTTACGCCCGCGACCGCAAGCCTATGCTCGCGCTTAAGCCGATTCGTGCAAAGCTCCTGTCTGCGTCCGAGTGTCGCTTCAACCAGAACCCCCGAGGACGCCCCGCGCCATGGCGACCATCGAACCATTCCCGCAACGCCAGGCCGAGCCGCGGCCCTATCGCACGCCGCCGCACAATCTCGAGGCCGAGCAGGCGCTGCTTGGCGCGATCCTCATCAACAATGACGCGTTCGACCGGGTGTCGGACTTTCTCAGGAGCGAGCATTTCGTCGAGGAGATTCACCGCCGCATCTTCGAGATCGCAGGCTCGCTCATCCGGGCGGGCAAGCTCGCGACGCCAGTCACGCTCAAGACCTTCCTCGGCGACCATGACCTCGGCGGCGTGACGGTGCCGCAATATCTCGCCCGCCTGGCCAGCGAAGCGACGACCATCATCAACGCCTACGACTATGGCCGCGGCGTCTACGACCTGGCGATGCGCCGGGAGCTGATTTCGATCGGCGAGGACGTGGTCAACGTCGCTTATGACGCGCCGGTCGATTCGAGCCCGCGCGAGCAGATCGAGGAGGCGGAGCGGCGCCTCTACCAGATCGCCGAGGCCGGGCGCTACGACGGCGGCTTCCAGCGCTTCTCCGATTCGCTCAAGACTGCAATCGACATGGCTGCCCGCGCCTATGAGCGCGACGGCTCGCTGAGCGGAATCGCCACCGGGCTTGCTAAGCTCGACGAATATATGGGCGGCCTGCAGGCGTCCGATCTGGTGATCCTCGCCGGCCGTCCGGGCATGGGGAAGACCGCGCTGGCCACCAACATCGCCTTCAACATCGCTAAGGCATACGAGGGACGCACTCGGGCGGATGGCGAAATCGAAACCCTCAACGGCGGCGTCGTCGGTTTCTTTTCGCTCGAAATGTCGGCCGAGCAACTGGCGACCCGCATCATCGCCGAGCAGTCCGGCATTCCTTCTTACAAATTGCGCCGCGGCGAGATTACCGAGCGAGAATTCCATCTCGCGACCGACGCCGTGCGAGTGATGCAACAAGTTCCCTTTTATATCGACCAGACCGGCGGCGTTTCGATCGCCCAGCTCACCGCGCGGGCCCGCCGCCTCAAGCGCCAGCGCGGGCTCGACCTGCTGGTGGTCGACTATCTTCAGCTCCTCGCCGGCTCGAAGACCCGATCCGACAATCGCGTCCAGGAACTGACCGAGATCACCACCGGCCTCAAGGCGCTGGCCAAGGAGCTCAACATCCCGATCCTCGCCTGCTCCCAGCTCTCCCGCCAGGTCGAGCAGCGCGACGACAAGCGCCCGCAGCTCTCGGACCTGCGCGAATCCGGGTCGATCGAGCAGGACGCCGACGTGGTCCTGTTCGTCTATCGCGAGGAATATTACCTCAAGAACCGGGAGCCGCGCCCCGGCACCGAGGAGCATATGACCTGGATGGGGCAGATGGAGAACGCCCACGGCCGGGCGGAGGTCATCATCGGCAAGCAGCGTCACGGGCCGACCGGAACGATCGAGCTTCAGTTCGACGCCGAGGTGACCCGGTTCAGCACGATCGCCCGGGAAGACACGATCCCGGAAATCCGATAAGGTTGGGTTTAGAGGCCATAACAAAGCTGCAATCGTCGGCCTTTAGAGCGCGCCGCTCAAACCTGCGACGCCACAAGGGGCGCAGTCTGGAGAATCGCATGAAGCTTATCGCCGCCTTAGCTGCCGCCGGTTTCCTCGGGACCGCATTCTTGGGCGCCGCTTGCTGGCCTGCGCCCGCGAGCGCCGACGAGTTCACCCCGGCGCAGAAGCAGGAGCTCGGCGCCTTCATCAAGGACTATCTGGTCAACAACCCGGACGTCCTGCGCGCGGCGATCGAAGCGCTCGACAAGCACGACAAGGAGGTCGCCGAGGCGGAGCGCCAGAAGGTCGTCACCAGTGAAGCCGGCGCGCTGTTCGACTCGAAATATCAGGCGACGATCGGCAATCCGAAGGGGAGCGCCACCCTGGTCGAATTCTTCGACTACAATTGCCACTTCTGCAAAGGCGCGCTGCCGGACGTCACGAAGCTCTTGAAAGAGGACCCGAATCTCAAGCTGGTCCTCAAGGATTATCCGGTTTTGGGGCCAGGCTCGGTCGAAGCGGCGAAGGTCGCCAGCGCCGCGCGCAACCAATTGCCGGGCGACAAGTTCTGGGCGTTCCACTCGAAGCTGCTCGCGAGCCACGGACCGGTCGGCAAGGACCAGGCGCTCGCGGTCGCCCGCGACCTCGGCCTCGACATGAACAAGCTCGCCAAGGACATGGAGAACCCGGACGTCAAGACGGGGATGGACGAGGTCATGCAGCTCGCCGATGCGCTGCAGATCAACGGCACGCCAACCTTCGTCGTGGGCCAGGACGTCGTTGTCGGCGCGGTCGGTTATGACCAGCTCAGGGACAAGGTCGATTCCGTGCATAAGTGCGGACACGCGACCTGCTGAGCGCGACGTCCGCTTTCGCCTGGCGAAACCTCGTGAAGGCGCCTGTCGTGCGTTGTTTCGACTGACCGGCGGGGGCCGTTTTGACCGCACTGCAAGCGATCCTCATGGCCGTGCTCCAGGGCGTGACCGAGCTTTTCCCGGTCTCGAGCCTCGGCCACGCCGTCATCCTGCCGCGGCTCCTGAATTGGGGGGTCAACGAGAAAGCGCCGGACTGGCTCGCCTATCTGGTGGTCATGCACCTCGGCACGTCTATTGCGCTCTTTGCCTTCTTTTGGCGCGACTGGCTCAATTTCGCGCGCTCTCTCGTCGGCGGGTCGGGAAGCGGCGCGGCGGCGGGGAGGAGGACGTTCTTCCATGTAGTCCTGGCGACCATCCCGGCGGTCGTCGTCGGCGCCCTCTTCCGCAAGCTCCTCGGCGACGCCTTCGCCGCGCCGGCGATCGCCGCGGTGTTCCTCATCGTCAACGGCTTCCTGCTCTATTTCGGCGACCGGATCGGCGAGCAGTCGGTCGGAATGGTCGATCAGCTCAACTGGAAGGGGGCGCTGGCGGTCGGCTGCGCCCAGTGCCTGGCGCTGATTCCCGGGATCTCGCGCTCCGGCTCGACCATTGTCGCCGGCGTCGTGGCGGGGCTGAAGCACGCGGAGGCGGCGCGGTTCTCGTTCCTGATGGGCGCGCCGATCATTCTCGCCGCCAATGTCTATGAAGCGCCGAAGCTCCTCAAGCAGGGGGCGACGCTGGGGCCGATGGCGATCCTGTCCGGCGTAGTCGCCGGCATTGTCGCTTATCTGAGCCTCGCGTTCCTGATGCGCTATTTCAACAAGCACGAGTTCGAGGCGATGAGCCCGTTCGCCTATTATTGCTGGGCGGCGGGCGCCATTAGCCTGGCGATTATCCGCTTTGCCTGACGGCGCGGCCTTGGCCGAAGGCCACGGCCTCCCATATTTCGACCCTTAGGGCGCGCGCAATTGGCCGCGCTTTCCACGAGGCGCTTCCCATGGCGGCCATCGAATTCATGCCGGCGCGGCTGACGGCGGAAGAGACCGGGGACTTAAGGCGAGCGGTCGCCTGCCTCGAAGGGACGAGCTTCGCCCAGCGCCTGA
>DATGHB010000111.1:0-13546 GCA_035308265.1 Roseiarcus sp. | reverse complement strand
GCGCTCGTTTTCGCGCTTGGCCAAAGGCGCGATGAGGACGAGGCGGAGTTGATGCGAGCGCTGCGCCGCGCAAAACGCGAATCGGCGCTTCTGATCGCGCTGGCCGACATCGGCGGCGTCTGGGACGTCGTTCAGGCGACCGAGGCCTTGACCCGCTTCGCCGACGCCGCCGTCCGCGCCGCGGTCGCTTTCCTCTTGCGTCAAGCGGCGCGCGCCCAAGTTCTCACGCTCGATCCCGACGCGGCCGCCATCGAGGACGGCTCGGGCATTGTGGTGCTCGCGCTCGGCAAGCATGGCGCGCGCGAGCTCAACTATTCAAGCGACGTCGATCTCATCGTCCTCTATGACCCCGCCGCGGCCTCGATTCCGCCAGGAACCGCGCCGGCGCCGCTGTTCGCCAAGCTGACCCGAGGGCTCGTCCGGCTCATGGCTGAGCGGACCAGCGACGGCTATGTGCTGAGGGTCGACCTGCGGCTGAGGCCCGATCCCGCCTCGACCCCGGTCGCGCTCTCGACCGCCAGCGCGTACAATTATTACGAGACGGTCGGCCAGAACTGGGAGCGCGCGGCGCTGATCAAGGCGCGGCCCGCCGCGGGCGACCTCAAGCTCGGCGAGCGCTTCCTCGCCGACCTCAAGCCGTTCATCTGGCGCAAGTATTTCGACTATGCGGCGATCGCCGACATCCACGCGATGAAGCGCCAGATCCACGCCGTGCGCGGCCACGACGAGGTCGTCGTGGCCGGGCACGACGTGAAGCTCGGGCGCGGCGGCATCCGCGAGATCGAGTTTTTCGTCCAGACCCAGCAGCTCATTTTTGGCGGCCGCCGCCCCCAGATGCGGGGCGCCCGCACGCTCGACATGCTGAAGCAGCTCCACGCCGACCAATGGGTGAGCGCGGAAGCGGTCGAGGACTTAAGCAAAGCCTATGTGTTCCTGCGCCGTGTCGAACACCGGCTGCAGATGGTCGGCGACGAGCAGACGCAGCGCCTTCCCTTCGAGCGCGCGGGCCTTGCGCGCTTCGCCAAATTCTGCGGCTACCCGCGGCTCGATGGCTTCGCCCGCGACCTCACCCACCACTTGACGAGGGTCGAGACGCATTACGCGCGCCTGTTCGAGGACGCGCCGGCGCTGAGCTCGGCCTCCGGCAATCTGGTGTTCACCGGCGTCACCGACGATCCGGAGACGCTGGCCACTCTGCGGGGGCTCGGCTTTCAACGGCCGGAGACGGCGGCCGAGACCGTGCGCGGCTGGCACTTCGGCCGGCGCGCCGCGGTCCAGAGCGCCCGCGCGAGAGAGGTGCTGACGGAGCTGACGCCGGCCCTGCTCGAAGCCTTCGCCGGCTCGGGCGACGCGGACGCCGCGCTTTCCGCCTTCGACGAGGCGCTCAAGCGCATGCCGGCCTCGGTCGAGCTCCTGTCGATCCTGCGCTCGAACGGCGCCTTGCGCGAACTGTTCGGCGACGTGCTCGGCAGCGCGCCCAGGCTCGCCCAAGTGATCGCGATGAGGCCGCACGTGCTCGACGCCGCGATCGATCCGGCGCGCGCGGTCGATCTCGAGGCGAACTTCGGCGACGAGGCGATGGGCGCGCGGGCCGGGACGTTTGTGTCGCAGGGGCAGAGCCTCGAGGACGCGCTGGACAGGGCGCGCGACTTCGCCGCCGAGGAAATGTTCCATATCGGGCTCAGTCTCCTGTCGGGGCGGCTCGACCCCGACCGGGCTGGCCGCGCCTATAGCGCGCTCGCCCAAGGGTTGACCCAGGCGCTGCTGAGCCGCGTCGCTGAGGCCTTCGCGGAGGAGCACGGGCGCATTCCGGGCGGCCGGATCGCGGTCGTTGCGCTCGGCAAGCTCGGCTCGCGCGAAATGACCGCGGCCTCCGATCTCGACCTCATTCTCATCTATGATTTTCCTGCCGACGCGCCCGATTCGGACGGCCGGAAGCCGCTCGGTCCGAAGCTCTATTACGCGCGGCTGACGCAGCGGCTGATCTCGGCCTTGACCGCGCCGACCAAGGCGGGGCGCCTGTACGAAGTCGACATGCGCCTCAGGCCCTCGGGGGGGAAGGGGCCGCTCGCCACCCAGCTCGCATCGTTCAGGCTCTACCAGCAGGACGAGGCGGAGACCTGGGAGCACATGGCGCTGACCCGCGCCCGCTTCGTGGCCGGCGACAAGAGCCTCGGCGCCGATGTCGCCGAGACGGTGCGACAGACGTTGACCATGAAGCGCGACCCGGCCAGGATCGCGCGAGAGACGCGCGAGATGCGGGCGCTGATCGCCAGCGAGAAAGGCGACAGCGACGTCTGGAACCTGAAGCTCGTCGCCGGCGGCCTCATCGACATCGAGTTCGCCGCCCAATATCTGCAGCTGGCCTTCGCGCACGAGCATCCCGCGATCCTCGACGTATCGACCCGCAAGGCGTTGGAAGAGGCGGGTCGGAGGGGTCTGATCACGCCTGACGAGGCGGACGTCCTGACCGGCGCGCACAAGCTTTATACCGACGCGACGCAGTTCATGCGCTTGTCCACGTCCGGCCCGTTCGATCCCGCCGCGGCCGCGGCCGGCGTCAAGCGCCGCATCGCGGCGGCGAGCGGCTTTCCCGACTTCGAGTCGTTCGCGGCGGCGCTCAGCGAAGCGCGCAAGCGCGCTCGCGCGGCGTTCGTGGCGATCGTCGGGGGTTAACCCTAGCGGCCTCATCCTGAGGAGCCCGCAAAGCGGGCCTGCGGCGCTCCTTGAGGCGCGAGGGCGAGCTTGGCGGTTTACTGCCCGCGCAACTCGTCGAGCAGCGCGCTTGCCTGCTTCAGGTCCAGGGTGCCGAAACCTTCGGTGAACCAGCCGTAGACGGGCGCGAGGAGGGCGAGGGCTTCCGCGCGCCTGCCCTGATCGCGCCAGAGCCGCGCAAGGCTGGTCGCCGCGCGGAGCTCCCACGATCGGGTGGTTTGAGCACGGGCGAGGCCAAGCGCGCGTTCGAATGAGGCCTGCGCCTCGTCTTCGTCGCGCTCCGGCGACTGAAGCGCGATTTCGCCGCGGAGGCGATGGACGTCGGCCTCGAGCCACCTGGTCCCGGTCGTTTGCAGGGTTGCGAGGGCTTCGCCGATCGAGCGCCGCGCGTCCTCGAATTGTCCGAGCTCGGCATAGGCCCGCGCGAGGTAAGACAGGTAGAGGGGCATGAACAGCGTTGCGCCCGTCGACCGGTAAGGCTCGATCGCGGAAACGATCGACGACACGGCTTTCGCGGGTTCGCCGGTCATCGCGAAGACGCAGCCCTCGAACATCGCTCCCATGGCCTTCCAGAATGAGGCGCCGATTTCGCGCGCCAGGCGGAGACCCTCGTCGAGTTGGGCTGTCGCCGTTGCGAAATTTCCGGACTGAACGTGGGTCGGCTGGGTGCCGATGAGGACAACCATCAAATCGATCGCGCGGCCGGTCCCGCGCGCGATCGCAAGCGCGCGGTCGAGGTCGGCGCGCGCGGTGTCCGGATAGCCCAGCAGCCACGAAGCGACCGCCCCCCAGCATATGCTCATCAGTCTGAGGTCGGGGGCGAATCGAGCCGCCGCCTGCGGATGCTCGACCGGGTCGTAAAGCGCGATCGCACGATCGAACTCGGCCTTGCTTGCCGCGATTTCGCCGCGGCTCAACAAGGTGCAGCCGACGAGACGGCGCCCGATCATGATCGGAAGGGTCGCGCCCCGCTCCTGGGCCAGCGCCAGGAACCGCGCCGCGAGATCCGCAACCACGCTCTCGTCGAACGCCACGTAGTTGACGGCCCAGAATCCGTAGAGAACCCAAAACAATGTCAACGGATCCTCGGGAGGCTCGCCCTGCGCCTCCGCGCTCTCCATGAATGCGCGCGCCTGTTCGAACGCGCGCCGGGTTTCCGGGGCCGCGTAGCCCTCGATGTGCATGAGCGCCTGCGCCAGGCCGATCTGAAGCCTGGTCTCCTCTCGCCGCAAGGCCGGAGCGCTCGGCAGCGTCGCGATCTGGGCGAGCGCTCGCGCGAGCTGCGCCTTGGCCTCGACGAGCGCGGAGCGCGCCAGCGCCCGCAGTCCCGCCTTCCCCCACTGGCGCGCGGCTTTCTCGACCAAGCCCGCCTCGGTGCAATGGCGCGCCAGCAGTTCAGGCTCGCTCTCCGTCAGATCGGCGAACTGCCCTTCCAGAACGTCGACGATGCGGGCGTGCAGCGCGCGGCGCGGCTCACGCAGCAGAGTTCCATAGGCCGCGTCCTGAACCAGCGCGTGCTTGAAGAGATAGGTCGCGTGCGGCGGCGAGCCCGTTCGCGACAGCAGTCCGGACTGAAGAAGCCGGTCGAGCGCGGCGTTCAGCTCCCGCTCGGAGAGGCCCGCGGCAAGGGCGAGCATCGGGTGAGAAAACGCCCGGCCGATCGCCGCGCCGACTTGCGCCACGCCCTTGGCCGGCCCCAGCCTGTCGAGCCGAGCCATCAGGGAGGCGTGCAGGCTGGCGGGAACCGCGAGCGCCGGCGACTGAACCGAAGGGGCGGCGCAAGAGGCCGCGCCTTCGCTCTCGGCCTCCAGCACCGCCTTGGTGATCTCCTCGACGAACAGCGGTACGCAATCCGAACGGTCGACAATGTCCTGCCGGACGGTCTCGGCGAGCGGCCGGCCGCCGGCGGCGACGTGGTCGATCAGGGTCAGCACGGCTTGAGGACTTAGCCGGTCGATGGTCAGCTTCGTCACCTGAGGGCGCCCAACCCAGGGCGCTCCGGACTCCAGTCGGGACGTCACCACCAGGAGCACCCGCTGCGAGCCGATCTTGTCGACGACGCGCCCGAACGCTTCGAGGGTCGAAGGATCGGCCCAGTGCGCGTCCTCCAGGATCATCAGGACCGGGAACTCGCGCGAGACCACCTCGATGCGGCCGGTCAAGGCTTCGATCGTTCTCTCCCGCTTCAGAGTTGGGATCAGGTCCAATTCGGGATAGCGGCCATCGCTTGGCAGCGACAGCATGTCGGCGAGGAGGGCGGCCTCTTCGCGGGTGGTCGCGGATATTGCGAGCAGCTTGTCGAGCTTGTCGAGCGTCGTCTTCGCGTCGTCTTCGCGCGCGAGCCCGGCGCGCCGGGTCATTTGGCCGATGATCGGGTAGAACGCGCTGTCGGTATGCTGGGGCGAGCAGAAATAGCGCAGCCTCACCACGGGCTCGCCTTTGAGCGTCTCCAGAAGCGCCGCGGTCAGCCGCGACTTGCCGATGCCCGCTTCGCCCGAGAGCACAACGACATTCCCTTGTCCTTTCTCCGCCTTGCGCCAGCAACGCAAGAGAAAGCCGATCTCCTGCTCGCGACCCACGAGCGGGGTGAGGCGGCCCGAGTGGAGCGCGTCGAACCGGCTGGCCTTCGAACTCTCGCGCAGCACCGCCCAGACGCGCATCGGCCCGCCGGCGCCCTCGAATTCCTGCCGCCCGAGCTCATCGAGCACGAACAGGTCGCCCAGCATTCTCCGGGCGTTCTCGGCGATGACGACGCCGTCAGGCTTAGCCAATCGTTGCAGGCGCGCGGCGCGGTTTGGCGTCTCGCCGACGACGGCCGGCTCGCGCGGATCCCCCGACCCGAAAAGATCGCCGATGACCACGATCCCCGTTGCGACGCCCACGCGCACGTGCAGGGGAGTTTGCGCCGCGGTCTTCAGCTTCGGCGCCGCCTCCGCGATCGCAAGCCCCGTCCGCACCGCCCGCTCGGCGTCGTGTTCGTGCGCATAGGGGTATCCGAAATAGGCGAGCACGCCGTCGCCCATGTAGCCTGCGACGAAGCCGCCGTTGGCCGCGATCAGGCGGGCGCAACATTGTTGGTAGGCCGCGATGACCTCGTGCATGTCCTCCGGATCGAGACGCCCGGAAAGCGCGGTCGAGCCAACGAGATCGACGAACATCACCGTCAGTTGCCGGCGCTCGGCGGCGTCGCGCATTGCCGCGGGGGCGGGAGCGGCGGATTCGGGCGCCGAAGCAAGGGCCTCGATCGCCCTCATGAGCTTCTTGCGATGACCGAGCGAGACGACGCCAATGTCCCTGAGATCGTCATTGGTCAGCCGGCTCAATCGTTCGAAGCCGACGCCATGGGCTCGGAAACGCAAGGCGTACCGGCCAAGACCAATCCCACCCAACCAACCGTCGATATCCACGTTCAATCCACTGGTGTGTGTCAGCGGAGACCGACAAAAATACTGGGGCCCGCCCTAATTCCAAGGAGGCTTTTTGACCGGTCGGACAGTATGGGACTCCAGCGCGCCGATCAATGCCCTTAGCGTCATGAGCGTCGAAGAGTCCGCTTCGCCATCGACGCGCCCGGGCCGGAAGTGGCGCTGGAAGGCGGCGACCGCCTGCCGGGTCCCGAGGTCGTAGACCCCGGTGATCTCGACGCCGTAGCCGTAAAGCGCCAGCATCGCCTGCGCCGCCCGCACCGGCGGGCCTTCCTCCTCGTGGGCGAACAGCGGTGGGCCGGCGAGCGGCGCGGGTTCGGTCCAATGGCCGATCCCGGCCCGCGCGAGCCTGTCCCAGGGGAAGGCTTCGCCCGGATCGCGCTTGCGCGCCGGCGCGACGTCGGAATGGGCGAGGACGCGTTCCGGCGCGATCGCCCAGCGGGCGCAGATATCGCGCGCAAGCTCAATCGTCGCCTCGATCTGGGGTTGAGGAAACGGCGGCGAGCCGCCGTCATGGCCAGGATTGATGATCTCGATGCCGATCGATGCCGAGTTCAGATCCTTCTCGCCTCTCCAGGAGCCCTTGCCCGCGTGCCAGGCGCGCGCGGTTTCCACGACCAATTGGTCGATTCCGCCGTCTTCCCACACCAGATAATGCGCCGAGACCCCGGAAGAGGGATCGGTGAGCGCGCTTAAGGCCGCTTCGCCGGTCGGCATGCCGGTATAGTGCAGGATGAGGCAATTCGGCCGCGCATGGACGCGACGCTCGCCATGGTTGGGCGAGGCGACGAAGCGGCCGGCGAGCGGGCTGTCCGGGGAGAGGCGCGGCATCATGGCCTACCGACGGAGCCGCGCACCGGGGGATACCGCGCCGTGGCGAGACTTGCAGCCGCGGCGCGTGAAGCGTGAAGCGATCAGTACCAGGCGACGCAGCGACGATTGCCGTAGGCGTCCCAGGCGTGGCGCGCGCAGCGATGATGATACTGGGGCGCCGTGACGGCGTTGCCGATCAGGGCGCCAGTGCCGGCGCCGATGATGCCGCCAGCAATGGCGCCGCCCGCGCTTCCCCCGGTTAGCGCCGAACCGATCAGCGCGCCGCCGCCGGCGCCGATCGCGCCGCCGGCCAGGGTGCCCGTCTGCTGCTGGGGCGTGTAGCAGCCCGAAACCGACAACGCGCCGGCAAGCGCCAGCGCGAGAGCAAAAGTCTTCGTCATGGTTCCTCCCATCGGGCTCAATAAAAAGCGGTGCAGACCCGGTTGCCGTTGTAATCGTAGCCCCATTGCGCGCAGCGCCCAGGCTGCGGGGCGGTCACGGCGTTGCCGACCAGCGCGCCGGTCCCGGCGCCGATGAGGCCGCCTGCGATGGCGCCGCCCGGGCTGCCATGGGTAAGCGCCGAACCGATCAACGCGCCACCGCCGGCGCCGATCGCGCCGCCGGCCAGGGTGCCGGTCTGCTGTTGCGGCGTCTCGCAAGCCGACAGAGACGCAGCGCCAGCCAGGGCCAGCGCGAGAACGAAGATCGTCTTCATGATTGTTCCCCTCAGGTTCAATAGAAAGCGGTGCAGACGCGGTTGCCGTTGTAATCGTAAGCCCACTGGGCGCATCGGCGTGGCGGCCCTCCGTAACCGGGCGGCGGCCCGCCGTAGTAACCGGGCTGCGGCGTCATCGCCGAGCCAAGGAGGGCGCCCGAGCCGGCGCCGATCGCGGCGCCCGCGAGCGCGCCCCCGGCGCTGCCGCCGGAGGCCGCCGAACCGATGAGGGCGCCCGTTCCCGCCCCGAGCGCGCCGCCGACGAGCGCATTCTGCTGCTGCGGCGTCTCGCAGGCCGAGACGGCGAGAGCGGCGGCGAGCGCCGCCGAAAGAGCGAGAATTCTTGTCATGCGTCCCCTCGAATCCCGTTCCGCCGCCTCAATCGCCAAAAAACCGGCGCGATGCAATCGGCGCCCGCCGGCCGGGCACAATCCCACAATTCCCTCGAAGCTTCAACGAACGAACCCGCGCCTTGGTTCCCGCCGCGCCCAATTCCTCTTGACCGCCCCCGCTCCGGCCCCATATGGCCTCGTCAGCCAGTCGGCCGGACGGCCGCCGCTTTGTGAAAAGCGGAGGAAAGTCCGGGCTCCAAACGGACGCGGCGCCGGATAACGTCCGGCGGGGGCGACCCCAGGGAAAGCGCCACAGAAAGCAAACCGCCTTAATCGTAAGGCCGCAAGGCCATCATGCGTTAAGGCAAGGGTGAAAGGGTGCGGTAAGAGCGCACCGCGCGGGCGGCAACGTCCGCGGCATGGCAAGCCCCGCCGGGAGCAAGACCGAATAGGAGCGACGCGCGGCGCGTTATCAGCGCCGCGGGGCCTTGTCCGTTGGCCCTGTCGCTCGGGTTGGTTGCTCGAGGCGCCCGGCGACGGGCGTCCCAGAGGAATGGCCGTCACGCCGGGGCTAAAGACCCCGGCCATACAGAACCCGGCTTACAGGCCGGCTGGCGTTTGCTTCGCTTCAGGTTCAAACTGAAGGGCTGGACCCGGTCTCCCAACGAAGCGGCGTGTTGCAAGGTGCGGAAAAGGCGATGAGGCTGCGCGCTGACAAGGTCATTCCGGCGGGCAAATGGTCCGGCGCTCCGGCCGATACGGTCGTGCTCGACTTTCACGAGCGCCATCGCCGGCGGGTGGCGATGACCGGGGTCGGCGGGCTCGAATTCCTGCTCGACCTCGGCGAAGCGGCGATGCTGCGCGGCGGCGACGGGCTCCGCCTCGAGGACGGGCGGATCGTCGAAGTGGTCGCCGAACCGGAGCCTTTGGCCGAGATCCGGGCCGAAGGCCCCGCGGCGCTCGCCCGCATCGCCTGGCATCTCGGCAACCGCCATCTGCCAGCCGAAATCCTGCCCAGGGCCCTGCGCATCCGCCGCGATCCCGTGATCGAGGCGATGGCCGAGGGCCTCGGGGCCCGGGTGATCGCGCTTCAAGCTCCGTTCAATCCGGAGGGCGGCGCCTATGTCAGCGCGGGGCCAGGCGAGCCGGAAGGCCATGACCATAGCCACGCCCACGCTCCCGCGCGGGGCGGGGGTGACGATCATCATTCTCACGATCATGGCCACGGCCACGATCACGCCCACGCCCACGAGCATGGACATGAGCATGGACATGAGCCCGGAGGCTGACCGCGGCGCGCCGCTCCCGCTGCTCGTCTGGCTCTCGCCGGCCTTTCCGGTCGGCGCGTTCGCCTATTCGCATGGGCTCGAATGGGCGGTCGAAGCGGGCGACATCGTCGACGCGGCCTCGCTTCGAGGCTGGCTCGCCGATCTCATGGAATTCGGGGCGCCGCGCTCGGACGCCATCCTGTTTTCCGCCGCCTTTCGCGCTGCGGCCAAAGCCGATTGGCGAGCGCTCATGGAGGCCAACGAGCTGGCGGTCGCGCTCGCGGTCTCGGGCGAGCGTCGCCTGGAGACGACCGCGCAAGGGAGGGCGTTTGTCCGCGCCGCCCGCCCGGGATGGGATTGCGAGCCGCTCAGGCGCCTCGATCAGGCGCCGGACGGCGCGGTCGCCTATCCCGTCGCGGTCGCCGCCGCGGCCGGCGGCCACGGTCTGCCGCTTCGAGCCAGTCTCGAGGCTTTCACCCTCGCCCAGGCGGCCAATCTCGTCTCCGCGGCGCTTCGTCTCGGTCCGATCGGGCAGACGGAGGGCCAGACGATCCTCGCCGCCGTGCTGCCGCGCATTCGGGCTCTGGCGGAGGAGGCCGCGCGCTCGACGCTCGCGGATCTCGGCGGCTCGGCGTTCCGCTCCGACATCGCCGCCATGCGCCACGAGACCCAATATTCGAGGCTGTTCCGGTCATGACCATAATCCAGCAGCCTCTCCGCATCGGCATTGGCGGCCCGGTCGGCTCGGGCAAGACCGCGCTCATGGAGAAGCTTTGCAAGCGCCTCAAGCGCGAACTCGAAATCGCGGCCATCACCAACGACATCTACACCAAGGAGGACGCCCGCATCCTGGTCGAGGCCGGGGCTTTGGCGCCCGAGCGGATCATGGGCGTCGAGACCGGCGGCTGCCCGCACACCGCGATTCGCGAGGACGCCTCGATCAACCTCGCGGCGGTGGCCGAGATGCGCGGGCGCTTCCCCGATCTCGATCTCATCCTGATCGAATCGGGCGGCGACAACCTCGCCGCGACGTTCTCGCCCGAGCCCGCCGACCTGACCATCTATGTCATCGACGTCTCGGGCGGCGACAAGATCCCGCGCAAAGGAGGCCCCGGGGTGACCCGCTCGGACCTCCTGGTGATCAACAAGATCGACCTTGCCCCTTACGTCGGCGCCTCGCTCGAGGTGATGAGGACGGACGCGATCAGGATGCGCAAGGGTCGTCCCTTCGTGCTTGCGAACATGAAAACGGGAGACGGCCTGGAGGCGATCGTCGCCTTCCTGCGCCTCAAAGGCGGACTTAAGGTTCATGAGGCCTGGCCTGGCGCCTAAGGAGGTTTTCGTTGGCCCGCCAACGCAACTCCGCCAGCACAATGGCCTGGCAAACCAGCGCAACCTAGCTTAGATTTCTTTAGATTTCGCAGGATTTTATCGGAAAACCGGTATCTATTTTTCGGCAATCCTGCCTGGGCCGCCGCCTCCACACGACGGGCTTGGCGGCGCTCAAAAACAAAAGTCAGAAGGGCATGGGAACGGTCCCCGGAGCCGGCGCGTTAACGCTGTAAACTCAGCGCGAAAGGCGAAATCGGGATGCATTCGACCCGCCCTTACCGTCACGGCAACCTGCCCGCCGCGCTTCAGGCCGCGGCCCGGCGCATTCTGGATGAGAACGGCTTGCACTCGGTCGGCCTGCGGGAGACCGCGCGGCGGGTCGGCGTGTCGGCGACCGCGGCTTATCGCCATTTCGCCAGCAAGGACGATCTCCTGGCTTCCGTCGCGGCGGAGGGTTTCCGTGAGCTTGCCGCGGCGATGGAGGGCGCGACCCGCGGCGCGACACCGCTTACCCGGGCAGGTCTGGCCTATATCGAGTTCGCCCACCAGAACCCCGGCCTCTTTCGCCTCATGTTCGGGCCCATTCTCGCCGACCGGGCGAAATATCCGCCGCTCCAGGCGGCGACCGCGAGGGTCGAAGCGTTGCTGCTGACCGGCGTCGCCGACCTCGACCAGCGGCCGCTCGACGACAACCTCGCGGCCACCGCCGCGTGGAGCCTCGTCCACGGACTCTCGCATCTCATTGTCGACGGCTTCATTCCGGCGGCGCGAGCCGCGCCTCAGGCCGAAGAGATCCTGGCCAAGATCAGATTGCCGCGGCCGGCGGCTTCAGGGCCGGCCCGATGATGCGGCTCGTTGTCGCAATGAGCCCCGGCCCGTTACCGCAAAGGGCGCCGGCGTGATCCTGGTCATCGATCAGGGAACGACCTCGACCCGGGCGATCGTGTTCGGCCTTAACGCCGAGCCGGTCGCCAGCGCCCAGGCCGAATTTCCGCAGATCTACCCGCGTCCGGGCTGGGTCGAGCACGACCCCGAGAGCTTATGGGAGACGACGCTCTCCACCGCGCGCGAGGCGCTCAAGCGCGCCAGGCGCGAGGCGAAGGATCTGGCGGCGATCGGAATAGCCAACCAGCGCGAGACCGCGCTCGTCTGGGAGCGCGCGACCGGCAGGCCGATCATGAACGCGATCGTCTGGCAGGACCGGCGCACGGCCGGGCTTTGCGCGACGCTGAAGGCGGAGGGCGCGGAGGCGCGGGTGGCGGCTGCGACCGGGCTCGTCATCGACCCGTACTTTTCCGCCACCAAGATCGCCTGGCTCCTCGACAATGTGGCGGGCGCGCGCGCCGCAGCCGAGCGCGGCGAACTCGCCTTCGGCACCGTCGACACGTTCCTGCTCTGGCGCCTGACCAACGGCGCCGTCCACGCGACCGATGCGACCAACGCCTCGCGCACCATGCTCTATGACATAAGCGCCGGCCAATGGGATGAGGCGATGCTCGAGCTGTTCCGCGTCCCCCGCGCGCTCCTGCCCGAGGTCAAAGACACGGCCTGCGAGTTCGGGGCGAGCGCGCCCGAGCATCTCAGCGCTGTCGTTCCGATCCGGGCCATGATCGGCGACCAGCAGAGCGCGCTGATCGGCCAGGCCTGCGTCACGCCCGGCATGGTGAAAGCGACCTACGGCACCGGCGCCTTCCTCCTCCTCAACATTGGCGAGAAGCCCAGGCCCTCGCGCCATCGCCTGCTCACCACCGTCGCCTATCAGTGGCGGGGAAAACGGACTTATGCGCTCGAGGGCTCGATCTTCTCGGCCGGCGCGACGGTGCAATGGCTGCGCGACGGGCTCGAGATCATCGCCGCCGCGCCGGAAGCGGGGAAACGCGCGGCAACGGTCGCCTCGACCGGGGGCGTCTATTGCGTCCCCGCCTTCGCCGGGCTCGGCGCGCCCTATTGGAGCTCGGACGCGCGCGCGCTCCTTTGCGGGCTCACCCGCGGGACGTCGCGCGACGTCATCGCGCGGGCGGCGCTGGAGAGCGTCGGCTACCAGACCCGCGACCTGATCGAGGCGATGAGCGCCGATGCGGGGCAGGCAATCGGCCTCATTCGCGTCGACGGCGGCATGGCGGCGAGCGACTGGACGATGCAGTTCGTAGCCGACATGGGCGGCGTCCCCGTGGACCGGCCGGTCAATCTCGAATCGACCGCGCTCGGCGCGGCCTTCGCCGCCGGCTGGCAGGCGGGCGTCTCACCGGGGCCAGAGTCGTTCGCCGAACGGCGCCGCGGCGACCGCCTGTTCACCCCGGCCATGGACGAGGCGCAGCGCGGAGCGCTCTACGGCGGTTGGCGCGAGGCGGTGAAACGGGCGCTCTGAGCGCCGCGCTTCGTGACGCTCAGGCGCCTTCCCCGTCCCGCGCTCCCCGCGTATAGGCTCATGTTCGACTGATTTTCCCATCGCTTCGACCGGACGCCCCATGCCCCTGACCGTCGCCGTGCAGATGGACCCGATCGAGCGCATCCGCATCGCCGGCGACTCGACCTTCGCGCTTCTTCTCGAGGCGCAGGCGCGCGGCCATCGCCTGCTCCACTACACGCCTGACCGGCTGAGACTGACCGGCACGCGCGTCGAGGCGATGGCCGAGCCGGTGACGGTCAAGGACGTCCAGGACGACCACGCGCGCTTGAGCGAGGCGAGCCTTGTCGATCTTTCGACCGTCGATGTCGTGCTGCTGAGACAAGACCCGCCGTTCGATCTCGCCTATATCGCCACGACCTACATGCTTGAGCGCGTGCAGCCGAAGACCCTGGTCATCAACGATCCGCGCGGCGTGCGCGATTCGCCGGAAAAGCTGTTCGTGATGGATTTCCCCGAACTCATGCCCCCGACCCTGATCGCCCGCGACAAGAGGGCAATCGAAAAGTTCCGCGCCGAGCATGGCGAAGTGGTGATGA
>DATGHB010000110.1:0-4154 GCA_035308265.1 Roseiarcus sp. | reverse complement strand
GTTTCAAAGACGACCTGAACGGCGACGGGACGATCGGCGTTCCGGTTCCATCGAGCGCCACGTTGATCGAGTCGTCCGGTACGACAAGCCTCCTGGCGAGCGGGAACACCTATCTCATCCAGGTCGGGAGCGGCGGGGCGGTTCAACTGAGCTATGGCGGGCAGCCGGTGGCGCCCGGCGAATTCGGCGCCATGACACCGATCGCGGCGCAGCAGACCGCGAGCGAATTTGAGGTCGCCTGGAGGACCCCAGGCGCCGACGTGTACCAAGTGTGGAACACCGACAGCGCCGGCAATTATCTCTCGGCCCCACTCAATAACGTATCGGGTACTGCCCCCGCATTGGTGTCGATGGAGGCCAGTTTCAACCATGATCTGAACAACGACGGCGTGATCGGCGCTCCTTCTTCGTCAAGCCAGCCGTTGTTCGCCTACCAGGGCACGGACGCCAATGGCGCGCAACTCTACGACGTCACCTGGAACGTCCAGGGCAATCATCCATTCGCCGTGCGGGTGCTGGTCCCTCAGCATCCATCGGCGAGCTATGCGCATAGCTTCCTCTACGCGCTGCCGGTCGAAAACGGACTCACCGGGCTATCGTTGGGGGATGGCCTCAATCAATTGGAGAGCCTCGACGTTCAAGATAAATACAACGCGACCATCATCGAACCCATCTTCCCCATGTACTCTTGGTATGCGGACAACCCGCTCGACGCGACCATCAACTACGAGACCTTCGTAGCCGACATCCTGCCGCAATGGGTCGACAGCCATTTCTCGACCACGGGGGCGGAGAAGAACCTGCTGATCGGTTTCTCGAAGTCCGGGTATGGCGCGGTCGATCTTCTGCTCAAACATCCGACAACGTTCGACGCCGCCGCGGCCTTCGATTTTCCCGCAGACATGGGGTCTTACAACTCGATGCAGTCGAGCACCGCCGGCGATTACGGCACTCAGGCGAACTTCCAGAACAACTACGAACTGGACCAAAGTTTCATCAACGCCTACAAAGCGCCGTTCACGACGCAAAACCGACTCTGGATTTCCGAGGGCCCTCTGTTCGGACCCCAGGTCGCGGACTTCAACAACCTGCTGACCTCGCAAGGCGTGATGCACACGCTCTCGACGACGGAAACCGGCGACGCCCACAACTGGACGAGCGGCTGGGCGACCACCGCGGTCGCCGGGCTTTATGGCCTGGAGCAGCATTTGCACCCAGGCGTGTAGCGCATCCCGCAGAGGTTATCCGCGCTGGAGCGCTACGCCTCCCGCTTCAGGCTGAATGTCCGATGCTCTGGCCGCGCGGCAGGGCCGGATGCGGCGGCTCGCGCGCGTTTGCCGCCTTCAGCGCCTGGGCTTCAGTCCGCCATTTGTCCGCCTCGGTCCAGCTCTGGCGCGCGGCTCGCCGATAGCGACCCTGCGACAGCCAGGTCGCGGCCGCGCCGGCGATGACGCCGAGCATGGCGGCCGCGATCACGACCGCAAACAGGGGAGCTGCGATTGCGAGCGCGGCGCCCTGGCGCGACGCGAACGGGTCGAAGGAAACGACCACCTCGTGGCGGTTGGCGAAGGCCAAACCGAGCAGGACGACGGCGATGACGGCGACGACGACGAGTCTCAGGAAACGGACCATGCAAGCCTCATTCGACAATCCGTCCGCCGCAGTCGGAAGCGCGAGCGGCGGTTCGAACGGTCCTAAACAGGTTTGCGTTGGCGAGCCAATGCCAACCTGACTCGAGTCTTTTGATTTCACGGGATTTCGAGCTGAAAACCGGGATCAGTCCCGCTTAGACCCGCTCGGTCGCGGCCCGATTGAGGCGCTCGCGCATTTCCTTGCCGGTCTTGAAGAACGGCGCGAGCTTCTCGGTGACTGGAACCTTGTCGCCGGTGCGCGGATTGCGGCCGGTGCGGGCCTGGCGCTGCTTGGTCGAGAAGGCGCCGAAGCCGCGCAGCTCCACGCGCTCGCCCCGGGCGAGCGCGTCGGTGATCTCGCTGAGAATGGCGTCGATGATGGTCTCGATGTCGCGCTGATAGAGGTGCGGATTGCGCGCGGCCATACGCTGCACGAGTTCAGACTTGATCACCGATCATCCCCGCTCGAAACGATCCCGGCGTTCCGCCGTTTCTTCATGCCCTGAATGGCGGTCTGCATCAATAGCAAACCCTCGATGTTTTTGGTCCGGCGACCCCCGCCGCCGGCGCGTTCGGGCGTCGACCCGTCAGCCCGAACGTTGAACCTCGTATTGGCCAGTCCGGCGAAACCGCGCCAGGTAGGATGGAATGATCGCCTCGGCGGCCTGCGGCTGGACGCCGAGCGCCCGCAAAGTCCGCCCCTCGGCTTCCGCCTCCTCGGATACGACGTTGTCCGACGCGAGCAGATCGACCTGATCGCGGGTCGTCGTCAGCAATTTAGGGAAAAGCCCGAACGTCGCCTTCGACGCGAATTCGGTCGCGGCTGCAATCAAGCGCGAGGGACCGCGGGCCAGGCCTATGAGGGGCCGGCGCCGATCGATCTCGCGCAGAGCGAGCTCCGCCGCTTCGCGCAGGGTCATCACTCTCGGACCGCCGAGCTCGTAAGCCGCGCCGGGCTTCGCGAGGCCGGAAACCGCCGCGGCGACCGCGCGGGCGACGTCGCCGACATAGACTGGCTGCAGGCGAGTCCCCCCGCCGCCCAGAAGCGGCAAAACGAGGAAGTGACAGGCGAGCGCGCCAAAGCGGTTGAAGAAATCGTCCTCGGGCCCGAACACGACCGACGGACGCAACACGATGGCGTCCGGGAACGTTTCGCGCGTCGCCTGCTCGCCCAGCCCCTTGCTGGCGATATAGGGCGAGGCGGAGTTCGGGTCCGCGCCGATTCCCGAAATATGCACATACGAGGGCACGCGTGCTGCCAATGCGGCTTGCGCGAGCGCGCGGGCGCCCTCGACATGCACGGCTTTGTAGGTCTGCGCCCGGCTCTCCGCCTTGACGCCGGTCGCGTTGACGACCGCGCTCGCCCCCTCGACCGCGGCGGCGATCGAGTCGGGAAACCGAAGATTGGTCTGCACCGGCTGGATTTGGCCCACACCCCCGATCGGCTGCAGGAAAGCGGCAAGATCGGGTCGCCGCACGGCCACCCGGATGCGCCAACCCTCGCCGGCCAGCGCCCTCACGATGTAACGTCCCAGGAATCCCGACCCGCCGAACACGGTCGCCAATCGGTTGGCTTCCCTGGCGGCTTCGGTCATCCACGTCCTCTCCACGACACCCGAGGCTGCCCCTTAGGCGAAGGCTGCACGCTTGTATAGGCGGGAAACGCGCCTGACGCTCGACGGAACTTAAGCGTTCGCATTCTTGCGCGCGGCGACCACCTGATCGGCCGCGCGCCCGGTCAACTCCGCGAGATGATCGAATTTGGTCTCGAACGCGCCGACGCCCGCGGTCGCCGAGCGCAATTCGACGATGAGATCGCCGATCTCGGCCTCCGGGATGAGGGCTCGCAGCGCCTCCCAGCCCGCCCAGCCCTCGCGGGCTTCGAAACCGAGGATTTGACCGCGCCTGGCGCTGACTAGCGCGCTCGCCCGCGCCAGCGCGTCGGTCGGCACGTAGACGGTCACCGACAGGATCGGCTCGAGCAGCATCGGACGCGCCTTGACCAGGGCTTCGTCGAGGGCGAGCTTGGCCGCCGCGCGGAACGCCATGTCGGACGAATCGACGGTGTGATAGGAGCCGTCGACCAAGGTCACCGACACGTCGACCACCGGAAATCCGAGCGGCCCGCGGGTCATTGCGTCGCGCGCGCCGGCTTCGACGGAAGAAAAATACTGTCTCGGCACCGATCCCCCGTGCACGCGCTCGGCGAAGGCGAAACCCTCGCCGCGGCCGCGTGGGCCGACTTCGACCACCACATCGCCAAATTGACCATGCCCGCCCGACTGCTTCTTGTGCCGTCCGCGCACCGTGACCGGGTCGCGAATCGATTCCCGATAGGCGACGGAGGGCTTCCCCGCCTGGATGGTCACGCCGAAGCGGTCCGCGAGGCGCTCGGCAGTCACCCGCAAATGCATCTCTCCCTGCCCGAACAGCTTCAGTTCGGACATCTCGGCGTCCTGGACATAGGAGAGCGCGCGATCCTCCTCGCAAAGTTTGGCCAGCGCCGCGGCGAGCCTGACCTCG
>DATGHB010000109.1:0-6662 GCA_035308265.1 Roseiarcus sp. | reverse complement strand
ACCACCGTCTCGTTGAGCGAATAACCGACGATGGTGAGGATCGCGGCGATCGAGGTCTGGTTGAACTCGAGCTGGGTGACGCAGAAAAAGCCGACGGTGAGCAAAAGATCGTGCATCGTGCCGATGATCGCCCCGACCGCGAACTGCCACTCGAAGCGGAACCATAAGTAGGTGAGGACCGCGATGATGGCGACCACCACGCCGAGGGTGCCGCGCTGGACAAGCTCGGCGGAGACAGTCGGGCCGACCGAATCGACGCTGCGGAACTCGTAATCGGCGCCGAAGGCGTCCTTGAGCTTGGCGATCGCGGTCTGCTGGCCGGCGTCGCCGCCCGGCTGCACGTTCAGCTTGAGGATGACATCCGATTCCCCGCCGATCCGCTGCACTTCGACGGGCCCGACGCCGAGGCCCTCGGCCTTGGCGCGAACCGCGGCGATATCGGCCGCGCCGCTCTTGGCGCGCATGTCGACCTGGGTGCCGCCGGCGAAGTCGATGCCGAAATTCATGCCCACGAACAGGAACATGACGACCGCGACGATCGACATGAGCGCCGACAGCGGATAGCTCACGCGGCGGAACCGCATGAAGCCGAATTTGGTGTTCTCGGGCGCGAGCCGAAGCAGTTTCATGCCGCAAGCTCCGTTGTGCGCCCGGCCCCGCTCATATCGGCAGCGTCGCTCATATCGGCAGCGTCTTCGGTCGCGCCTGGTGATACCAGAGCGCGATCATCATGCGGGTCATGGTGACCGCGGTGATCACCGAGGTCAGAATCCCCAGGCCCAGCGAGACGGCGAAGCCGCGCACCGCGCCCGAGCCGAACAGATAGAGGATCAGCGCGGCCACGAACATCGTGACATTGGTGTCGACGATGGTGGCGAAGGCGCGACGGAAGCCGGCGTCGAGGGCGGAAATGACCGAGCGTCCGAGATGCGACTCCTCGCGGATGCGCTCGTAGATGAGGACATTCGAATCGACCGCCATGCCGATGGTGAAGACGATGCCGGCGATGCCAGGCAGGGTCAGTGTCGCGCCGAGCAGCACCATCGAGGCGAAGATGAGCAGAATGTGGACCACAAGCGCGAGATCGGCGAAGACGCCGAAAACGCCATAGGTCGAGATCATGTAGACGAAGACCAGCGCGGCCCCGACGTAAGCCGCGCGTTTGCCGGCGTCGATCGAGTCCTGGCCTAACCCTGGCCCGACCGTGCGCTCCTCGATCACCGTGAGCTTGGCCGGCAGCGCGCCCGCGCGCAGCAGAATCGCCAGGCTCGAGGCTTCCTCGAGGCTGAAATTGCCGGTGATCTGGCCGGTGCCGCCGGTGATCGGCGAGCGGATGACCGGCGCCGAAATGACCTTGCCGTCGAGCACGATGGCGAACGGACGGCCGACGTTTTCCGATGTCACCCGGCCGAACTTCTGGCCGCCGCGCAGGTTGAAGCGGAAGGTGACATCCGGCTCGCCCGTCTGCTGGTCGAAGCTCTGCTGGGCGTCGACCAGGTCCTCGCCGTCGACCATGACCCGCTTCTCGACCTCGATCGAGCCGCCGCCCTTCTGCATCGGCAGCGTCTCGACCTCGTTCGGCGGCTCCCCCGGTTGAGAGACCAGCCGGAACTCGAGCTTGGCCGTCTGGCCGATCATGTTCTTGAGCGCCGTCGTGTCCTGGCTGCCCGGCGCCTCGATCAGCACCCGGTTCGGACCCTGCTGCTGGATCAGGGTCTCCTTGGTGCCCATCGCGTTGATGCGGCGGTTCAGGACTTCGATCGATTGCCCGACCGCGTGGCGCACCTTGTCGGCGGTGGCCGCGTCGGTCAGCGTCAGCCTGACGCCGTCGGCGGTTTGCGCCACGTCGAGCGTGCGGCCGTTTCCTCCCGCGAGCGGGCCGCCGATCGGCTGGCTCAGCGAGCCCAAGAGCTCGTAGGCCTTGGCGCGCTCGGCCGCGTCGGCGATGCGGACCACGACCCCGCGCGGCTCGACCGCGATGCCGCCCGAAATGGCGATCTTGCCCTCGCGCAATTTCTGCCGCACGTCGTCGCGGAGCGCCTCGACCTGGCTCTTGATCACCGAGGGGGTGTCGACCTCCATCAACAGATAGGCGCCGCCCTGCAGGTCGAGGCCAAGCACGATCTGGCGCAGCGGAATGAAGCTGGGGAACCGCGCGGCGAGAGCGTCCACCGCCTGAGCCGGCATGAAGCTCGGCACGATCACCAGCACCGCGGCGGCCACGAGCGCCAGGACGGAGGCCAATTTCCAGTTCGCGAAACGGAGCATCAGGCTTTCTATCTCGGAGGAGACTTCAACTCGCGCCCGGAAAGCCGGGCCGGTCCCTCAGGGGTTGGCGGCGTCCTTCCTGGAAGACGACTTGGCGGGGGGCGTCGAATCCTTGACCGGCTCGCCCTTGGCGCGCACTTCCGCGATGCCGGAGCGCGCCAACCGCACGCGCACGTTGGGCGCGATCTCGAACTCGACCTCGTTGTCGTCGACCGACTTGGTGACCTTGCCGATGAGACCCCCGGTTGTGACCACGACGTCGCCCCGCCGGGCCGCCTGCACCATTTCGCGCTGCTCTTTCGCCCGCCGCTGCTGGGGCCGCCACAGCACGAAATAGACAATCGCGATCATCGCGACGATCGGCACCAGCTGAACCAGCGTGTCGCCATTCACCCCAAAGGGTCCAGCGCTGCTGGCTTGTGCGTAGGCGGCGGTGATCAGCACAGGGACGTGAGCTCCGCGACGCGAAGGCCGCGCCGTTCATCAAGGGGTCATCAAAAAGGCGCCGCATATATAGCGGCGGGCCGCGCGAAAGCAACGGCGCGGGCGTGGACGACGGCGCAGCGCGGAAATGCAGTCGGGCGGCGGCCCTTCGTCGCCCGCGCCTTTCCTCGCCCGACTCGCGTCGTTATAAGGGCGATTTCATCGATTCGGATGCGGGAGCAATGGGGAAATGAACAAGCAGGCTGCCGAATTTGTCGGCACTTTCGCCCTGGTGTTTTTCGGCTGCGGGGCGGCGGTCATCGGCGGCATGGGATCGGGGCCGACCGCCGTCAACCTGTTAGGGATCGCCAGCGCCTTTGGCTTCGCCATTGTCGCCATGGCCTATGGCATCGGGCCGATCTCCGGCTGCCACGTCAATCCGGCGGTGAGCTTCGGCGTCTATGTCGCCGGGCGGATGAGCGCAGCCGACATGATCGGCTACTGGATCGCCCAGGTCTTGGGCGCGATCGTCGCCGCCGCCGTGCTCTATCTGATCCTGTCCGGCAAGGCTCAGGGCTGGAGCGGCGGGCTCGGACAGAACGGCTGGGGCTCAGGCTATCTCGGCGAATACAGCGTCGTCTCCGCCTTCGTGTTCGAAGTGGTGGGGACGTTCCTGTTCCTGGTGTGCATTCTCGGCGTCACCCACCCGTTCGCGCCGACCGGCTTCGCCGGCCTCGCCATCGGGCTGACGCTGCTCGCCATCCACCTGGTCGGCATCAACATCACCGGCACGTCGGTCAATCCGGCCCGCTCGATCGGCCCGGCGCTGGTCGGCGTCGGCTCGAACCCGGTCGCGGTGGCGAAGCTCTGGCTGTTCATCATCGCGCCCCTCATCGGCGCGGGCGCCGCGGGCCTGCTGTTCCGCACCGGGGCCATTCTGGACCAGCCCAAGCAGGCCTGAGCGAAGCGGTTTCTTCAAGGCGCCGTCCGCCGGCCCCATGGAACGGGCGGGCCGGCGGGTCAAGCGTCGCCTCTCGCCCCTTCGGGATTCGACTCGGTCGGCTTCGCGTCGCCCGACGGCGGGGTCTTAACGACTCCGGTCGTTTGATTGACGATGACGTTTTTCCAGATGTTATCGTTGGGCACGATCTTCACCAGGCCATCATCGGTGCGGATGTAGGTGCTGAAGATGGTCACGTGGGTCACCTTGCCCTTGATGCCGCCGCCGACTTCGACTTCGTCGCCGACGTCGAACGGCTTGAACACCATGATCAGGAGGCCGCTGGCGAAATTGCTGAGCGTGCCTTGCAACGCGAAGGCGACGACGAAGCCCGCCGCGCCGATCACCGCGAGCAAGGGCGCGAGGTTCACCTCGAGCGCGGACAATGCGAGCAGGAAACCGATCGCGACGATGACCCGCCCGGAGGCGGAGATGATGAAATCGCGCAGCAGTTGCGAGGTCACGTGGGTCGCACTCATAACCCGGCCCAGGATCATGCGCACAATCCTGGCGACCAGGATCGACCCGATGATGTAAGCGAGAAATGTCCCCACATCGCGCGCCAGTCTGAGCCCGCCCTCTTCGGAGGATAGCCAGCCTGAAATTCTCGCCAGACTTGCGGCGCGATCCGAGACGTCGATCTTGATGCCGCCGATCGAGGCGATGTAGAGGCGATAGGGCTTCCCGTCGCCGCCCTTGGCCTCCAATTTGTCGAGGACGAGTTTCAGGCGGTCGACGAGTTCGGTCCGCTCCCCCATCAATTGCGTGCTGTAGTCGACCAGTTGAACCTTGACGTCGGTTTTGGCGGCGGTCGCTTCGTCAGCCTTTTTGGCCAGTTTTTCGGCCTTTTTCGACGTATCGGCGACAGCGGCGGGCGCCACTCCAGGCGCCGTCGCCGTTCCGGCCGCCGCCGGCGTCGATACAGCCAGCGTTTTGATTTGGTCGGTGGCGGCGGCTTCCTTCTCGGCCGCTGCAACCACCTTCTCGACCTTCGCGGTGTTCCCAGCGCCCTCGGATTTCTTCGCTGCGGATTCGGCCGCTTTCTGCAGGACTTCCCTGTCGCTCGCCGCCGGAGCGCCCTTGGCGCCCGCGTCCGTCGCGCCGGAATCCGTGATCGCCTTCGGCGGAGGGGCCGCCTCGGCTTGTTTGGCCATGGCGGCGGTGGTCGCCTCGGCCTTCTTCTCCTCCTTTGCGGTTTCCTTGCTTGCGGTTTTGACCGTCTGGGCGAGATTCTTTTGCGCTTCCGCGAGGTGCTGGGCAGCCGCCTCCTTGTCCTTGTCGGATGTGGCGGCCTTGACCTCTTCAGTGGCTTTCGCCAGATCGGCCGCAGCCGCCTTCTGTTTCTCCAATTGCGCGATTTCGCGGTTCTTACGGCGAACATCGAGTTCAGCCACGGTGATTTCGCGCTCCTTGGCCCGCAACAGCGCAAACCATCCCTTGGCCTCGGTCTCTGTCTCCTCCTTCGTCATCGGCTCCAGCAGAAGCTCGAGGTCATCGAGCGCGATCCGGGGATCTTTGGTGGTGGTCGGCTCGGCATCCTTGGCGGCGGCCTGCGGGGCTGCGTCGGAAGCCGCAGCGGCAGGCGCCGCGTCGCCGGCGCGGGATGCTGACGATGGGCCACCGCTGAGTGCAAGTGAAAGGCCAACCGCCGCGACAAACTGAACGAGCCTCGCGTCCCCGATCAACACTGCCGCCTCCAGCGTCCGATACCGTTCGTGGCAACATCCGCTGCCCGAAGGTTATCATACACTGGTCCGTCATCTTGAATCGATGAAGGCTCTCGCGACCCACGGCGCTTCCGTGATGCAACGCCGGGCCTCGGCGGGGCGGCCTTCGACCTTGCCAGCGCGAGCGGGCCGGGCGAAAAGCCCGTCATGCTGCGTATCAGCGCCCTGACCTACCGCCTCGGCGAGCGCCTCCTGATCGACAACGGGAGCGCCGCGCTGCCGTCCGGCGCGCATGTCGGGCTGGTGGGGCGCAACGGCGCTGGCAAGACGACGCTTTTCCGCCTGATCCGCGGCGAGCTTACGCCCGAGAGCGGCGAGGTCATTGTGCCCAAGGGCGCGCGGATCGGCGGCGTCGAGCAGGAAGCGCCGGCTGGCGCGGAGAGCCTGATCGGCTTCGTGCTCTCCGCCGACAAGGAGCGCGAAGCGCTTCTGTCCGAAGCGGAAACCGCCAACGATCCGGAGCGCATCGCGGAAATCCAGACCCGCCTCGTCGATATCGAAGCGCATAATGCGCCGGCGCGAGCGGCCCGGATCCTCAAGGGGCTCGGCTTCGACGAGCCGGCGCAAAGCCGGCCGCTGTCGGAATTTTCCGGCGGCTGGCGGATGCGGGTGGCGCTCGCCGCGGTGCTGTTCTCCCAGCCCGACCTCCTCATGCTCGACGAGCCGACCAACTATCTCGACCTCGAAGGCGTGCTGTGGCTGACCGACTATCTCAAGACCTGCCCCGCGACGCTTCTCGTCATCAGCCACGACCGCGATCTGCTCGATGACGTCGCCCGCCAGATCCTCTGCCTCGACCGCGGCAAGCTCACCCTATGGAGCGGCGGCTATTCGGACTTCGAGCGCCAGCGCCGAGAGCAGCAGATCCTTGCCGGCAAGGCGGCCAGGAAACAGGAGGAGCGGCGCGCCCACCTGCAGGCCTTCGTCGATCGCTTCCGCGCCAAGGCGTCGAAGGCGGTCCAGGCCCAGTCGCGGCTCAAGATGCTGGCGAAGATGGAGCCGGTCGCGGCGGTGGTCGACGAGACGGTGCAGCCGTTCAAGTGGCCGCCCCTCGGCAGGCGCCTGAGCCCGCCGATCGTGACCATGGAAAAAGTCAGCGCCGGTTACGACGCGCGGACGGTGCTGTCGCGCATCGACCTTTCATTGGCCGACGACGACCGCATCGGACTCCTTGGGCCAAACGGCAACGGCAAATCGACCTTCGCCAAGCTGATCGCCGGGCGGATCGAACCGATGTCGGGCAA
>DATGHB010000108.1:0-9310 GCA_035308265.1 Roseiarcus sp. | reverse complement strand
GCGGAAGACTTTGTTCTTCTCCTCGCTGATCGGGCCGGGCGCGAGCGAGGTCGGCGGCTCCATCGCCATGAAGGCCAGGATCTGGAAGAGGTGAGTGACGACCATGTCGCGATAGGCGCCGGTCTGCTCATAGAAGCCGATGCGCTTGCCGAGATCGAGGGTCTCCGGCACGTCGATCTGGACATGATCGATAAAATTGCGGCTCCAGATCGGCTCGAACAGTCCGTTGGCGAACCGGAAGGCGAGGATGTTCTGCGCCGGCTCCTTGCCGAGGAAGTGGTCGATGCGGAAAATCTGATCCTCGGCGAACACCTTGTGCAGCGCGTCGTTGAGCGCAATCGCGCTTTCGAGATCGGTGCCGAACGGCTTCTCCATGATGATGCGCGAGCCCGCGGCGAGATGGGCCTCGGCAAGCATCTTGACCGCGGACAAGGCGGCGTTCGGCGGCACGCTCATGTAGTGAACGCGCTGAGCTTCGCCCTCGAAGGCTTTCTCCGCCTGCTCGACCGCCTGCTTGAGCGCGCTCGCGCCGGCGGCGATCGGCACATAGTCGAGCGTCGCCTCGAACGCCGGCCAGGCCTCCTTTTGCGGATCGTGGCTGTGCTGCTCGAAAACGGCGTCGCGGGCAAGCGCGCGGAATGTCTCGGCGCCGATGGCGTCGAGCGACACGCCGATGATCCGGCATTTCGACATGAAGCCGGAGGCCGCGAGGTGAAAAAGGCCGGGCAAGAGCTTCTTGTGGGCGAGGTCGCCGGTCGCGCCGAACAGGACCACGATCTGCGGCAGCTTGGGGCCGACTCCGGCAGGTATCTTCGCCATCCTGTTCACCCCTCGAATTGGCCGTTCGCACGAGTTTCTCCGCCGCCCACGACAGCGTCGCGACAGGGGCTGCCGGTCATCGCCGCAATCTCAGGCTCGCCCAGCCTTCGAGGTCGATTCGCTCGGCAAGATGAAACCCCTGCGCCCGCCAGGACGCAAGCACGCCGGCGACATCGGCAATGAGCAGGCCGGAGACGATCGCCTCGCCGTCTCCGCTGATGACCGCGGCGAGCGACGGCGCGAGCAGCCGCAAGGGCCTGGCCAGGATGTTGGCGAACACGAGGTCGTAAGGCGCGCCCTCGCGCAAGCGCTCGTTCTCGACCCCACGCGAGACGACGGCCCGGCAGAAGCTGCCCACGCCGTTCAATCGCGCGTTTGCGTTGGCGACCTCAACCGCGACCGGATCGATGTCGCCGAGCCAGACCTTGCGGCGGAGGACCCTGGCGGCGGCGACGGCGAGGACGCCCGCGCCGCAGCCGACGTCGAGGATACGCTTCGGCCGGCGGCGCCTGAGGAGGCGGTCGAAATGCAGAAGGCAGCCCCAGGTCGTGCCGTGATGGCCGGTGCCGAAGGCGAGCCCAGCCTCGATCTCGACGGCGATGTCGTTCGGCCTGACGCGCGCGCGGTCGTGGCCTCCGTGGATGAGGAAGCGCCCCGCCCGCACCGGTTTCAGGCCGGCGAGCGAATTGGCGACCCAGTCCTGCTTCTCGGTAAGCCCGAAGGTCGCCGCGCGCGCGGTTCGTTCGTCCGCGGCGAGGGCGATCAGCGCCCGGACCGCCGCCTTGTCCGGCGCCGAGCCGAAATAGGCTTCCACGAGCCACGCCCGGCCTCCGCCCGGCCAAGGATCGTCGGTCTCGAACGCGGACGCGGCGGCCCCGGCCGGCTCGAAACTCTCGACGATGAGATCGGCGACCGCGCGGGCGCGGCGCTGGTCGCTGACGAGGCGCAGCTTGTGTGCGGCGTTGTTGGGCGGCAGGCCTTCGAGCATGGCGGGGCCAATCCATTCAAGCAAATGCAAATGAATGAAAGCGAAATCGGATTCCTGCGTACGGGTCGAAAAATCGGCTCCGGTTTTGACAGGAGATTTGGCGCGCCGCCCGGGGTTCGCTTGACTCATCCATAGCTCGTCGGTTATGTGCAGATTCATATCCGATGGGTTATCAATGCAGGCGACCGACGCTCACGACCTCTTGTTCCGAACCCTCGCCGACCCGACGCGGCGGGCGATCTTCGAGCGCCTGTGCCGCGAGGGCGAGCAGACGGTCTCGGCGCTGACCGCGCGCGCGGGGGTGTCGCAGCCCGCCGTGTCCAAGCATCTCCGCGCGCTCAGGCGGGCGGGGCTCGCGCGCGGCCGCCATCAGGGGCGCGAGACCCACTATCGCGCCGACGCCGGCGCCCTGAAGCCGCTCACCGACTGGACGAGCGAGATGAAGGCGTTCTGGCAAAGCCGGTTCGACGGCCTTGAAGGTTTGCTGAACAGGATGGACCAATGAGGAAACCCGCAGTCAAAGCGCCTCCCGCCGCCGGCAGGGCCTCCCGGCAGCCGGCGAGCGGCTCGAAGGAAGGGGCCTCGCCCTCTGAGCTGATCGACGCCCGGATCGGCGAGCTCGCCGACTGGCGCGGAGGGACGCTGGCGCGGGTGCGAGCGCTGATCAGGCAGGCCGACCCGGAAGCGGTCGAGGAATGGAAATGGCGAGGCGTTCCGGTGTGGTCGCACCGGGGAATCCTTTGCACCGGCGAGACCTACAAGGCGGTCGTGAAGCTGACCTTCGCCAGGGGCGCTTCGCTTGTAGACCCTTCACGCCTGTTCAATTCGAGCCTCGAAGGCTCGACCCGGCGAGCCATCGACATTCATGAGGGCGACACAATCGACGAAGAGGCGCTGAAGACGCTCATCCGCGCCGCCGTGGCGCTCAACACGGGCGCCGCTCGGCCGGCCCGTTCCAGGAAGTGAAGGATGAACCCATGACCGATACCGCCGCCGAAATCCGCTCCGTCGTCGTCGAGCGCGAGATTCTTCATGCCCCCGAGAAGATCTGGCGCGCGCTGACCGAGCCGCATCTGATCGAGGAATGGCTGATGAGGAACGATTTTCGGCCAGTCGTGGACCACAAGTTCAGTCTTCGCGGCGACTGGGGCGCCGTCGATTGCCAGGTCATTGAAATCGAGCCGCGCAAGACCCTGTCGTACAGCTGGGCGGCGCACGGGCTCGAGAGCATCGTCGCCTGGACCCTCACCCCGACCAGCAAGGGGACGAACCTGCGGATGGAGCAAAAAGGCTTCCGGGCGAATCAGGAGCAGTTCTACCAGGGGGCGAAGATGGGCTGGGGGAGCTTCTTCGCCAAACTCGAGCTGGTGTTGGGGCGAATCGATTGATGGTCACTGGCGGCCAAAGCCCCTCGACTCCGCTTCCTTCGGTCTCCGTCTAGGCGAAGATACTTGACCTGGGCGTGACATTGGAGACATCGTTCCTTTGGAGTGCCCTTTTCAAAACGCTCGTTGATGTTGCCGCTGATCTGAATCTGAATGAAGTAGCGAGACCGGCGCGCCTCACCGCGCATGGTTCTCGTGGAAAAAATCATAGACCAGCTTCGCCGTCGCGGCGTTGAGGCCGGGCGTCTTTTCGAGGTCGGACAAGCCCGCCTTAGAGACATCCCTTGCGGAACCAAAGGCCAACAGGAGCGCCCGCTTGCGAGACGGGCCGATGCCGGGGATTTCGTCGAGCGGGCTTCTTACGAACTCCTTCTTGCGCCGCGCGCGGTGGGTCCCGACAGCGAAGCGATGCGCTTCGTCGCGCAGCCGCTGGACGAAGAACAAGGCCGGATCGCGGGGCGAAAGCCGGAACGGCTCGCGCCCCTCGACGAAGAAGGTCTCGCGCCCGGCGTTGCGATCGGGGCCCTTGGCGATCGCGGCGAGCCTCACGCCGCCAACCCCGAGCGCGGACAGAACCTCGCGCGCCGCCTCGAACTGACCTTTGCCCCCGTCGATGACGACGAGGTCGGGGCTGTCGGGAAAGGCGCCGGGTTCCGCCGTCTCGCCCTGACGGGCAAGGCGGGCGAAGCGGCGCGTCAGCACTTCGCGCATCATCGCATAGTCGTCGCCGGGGGTGAGGTTGGCGCTCCTGATGTTGAAGGTGCGGTACTGGTTCTTGACGAAGCCCTCGGCGCCGGCGACCACCATCGCTCCGATCGCGTTGGTCCCCATGATGTGCGAATTGTCGTAGACTTCGAGCCGCCGGATCGGATGATCGACGCCGAACGCCTTGCCAAGGGCTTCGATCAGCTTCTCTTGGGTCGCGCTCTCGGCGAGCTTGCGCGACAGGGCCTCGCGCGCGTTGCGCGAGGCGGCCTCGACCAGATCCTTCTTTTCGCCGCGCCGGGGGGCGCCGATGGCGACCCGGCGCTCCGCCCGCGCGCTCAAGACTTCGCTCAAGGTCTCGGCGCTCGGAACGGCATGGCTCAGGAGCACCAGCCGGGGCGCCGGCCGGTCGAGATAGAATTGCGCGAGGAACGAGTCGAGCACCTCCTCAGGCGACAGCGCCCGGTCGGCGCGGGGGAAATAGGCGCGGTTGCCCCAGTTCTGGTAGGTGCGGAAGAAGAACGCCTCGACACAGAACTGGCCCGCCTCCTCGGCGATCGCGAACACGTCGGCCTCGGCGATCGACCGCGGGTTGACGCTCTGCTCGCCCTGGATGGCGGAAAGAGCGCTGATGCGGTCGCGCAAACGGGCCGCCTTCTCGAAATCGAGCGAGGCCGCGGCCTCGCTCATTTCATGCGCCAGGCGGCCCTTGATCGCGCGGCTCCTGCCGGACAGGAAATCGCGCGCTTCGCCCACCAGCTTCGCGTAGTCGCCGAGCGAAATCTCGCCGGTGCAGGGCGCCGAGCAGCGCTTGATCTGATAGAGCAGGCAGGGCCGGGTCCGGTTGGCGTAGAAACTGTCCGAGCAGGTGCGCAGGAGAAAGGCGCGCTGGAGCGCGTTCAGGGTGCGGAAAACCGCGCCGGCGCTGGCGAACGGGCCGAAATAGTCGCCCTTAAGATTGCGCGCGCCGCGATGCTTGACCAGCCTCGCCGCCGGATGCGCGGCGCAGATGAGGATATAGGGGAAGCTCTTGTCGTCGCGCAGCGTCACATTGTACCGGGGCTTGAGCTGCTTGATGAGATTGGCCTCGAGCAGCAGCGCCTCGGCGTCCGATTCGGTGGTGACGAACACCATCGAGCGGGTCTGGGCGACCATGCGCGCGATGCGGGCGGGCTGGCGCTCGGGGGCCATATAGGCGGCGATGCGCTTCTTGATCGAACGCGCCTTGCCGACGTAGAGCACTTCGCCCTCGGCCCCGATCATCCGATAGACGCCGGGCTTGAGCGGCGCATGGCGCCAGAACGCCCGGATCGCCTCGGCACCGCGGGCCACGCGCGAGGGCTCGGCCGGCGGCTCGTCGAGCGCGATGTCGAGGGGAGCGGAATCGGGCTTTAGCTCGCGCGCCAGCGCGGCCTCTTGCCGCGCCTCGGCCGCGGGCGCTTCGCCGGGTGGGAACGTGTTCGACGCGCCGCTCATTGGCGATCTATCTAGGCGCGGGCGGGTCGCGTGGGAATAGCTGGAACACTGGCGCCCGCCGCTCACGTTCTTCAGGCCTCCCTTCGCCTGCAGGCGTGGGCGGCGCGCCCGGCCCAACAGTAATTTTACCGGCGCCCCCTAACGTTTTCAGTACGTTACGCCCCCGTTTAGTTCCGCCTTGCAAAATCGCGCCGTCGCCGTTCGCGGTCAGGATTTTATTAAATGTAGCATATGTTATATGGCGTCGCGGGCCGCTCCGTGGCCAGCGGCAAGTCAATTCAGCGGTTGGCCCGGGCGCCTTAACGGACTATTAACCTACCTCGCGGCGGCGGGCCCGTGTCGGCGGGAGTTGGTTCAAGCGTGAGTTTGCGCAAAAGGGACCCGATGCGGGCGTTCGCCGCGGGCCTGCCGCTGCTCGTGGCGTGCGCGGGCTTGAGCGCGTGCAACGACGTCGCCGCCAACCCGCCGAATGCCGACGCGCGTCCTGAGTTCGTGATGCGCGACGACGCGAACATGGCGGCGGCCGCGGTCGCGATCGTGTCGCTCGACGGCGCGCCGGCCGGCCTTTCGGCGCGCTTCCATGAGAGCTTCGACCAGGCGGCCGCGGCGCGGCGGATCGCGGTCGTGGAGCCGGCCAAGGCGCGCTATCTGGCGCGCGGCTACCTCAGCGCTTCGCCGATCGAGGGCGGAGCGGAGGTCGACGTCGTCTGGGATGTGTTCACGCCCGACAGGCAGCGAGCGCAAAGGCTCAGCGACGCGATCGCGGTCAAGGGCTCGGGCGACGACCCCTGGGCGATGCTCGACGATCAAGCGCTGAACGGCGTCGCCGCCAGATGCGCCGACGACCTCGCGGCCTATCTTTCCAACACGCCCGAGGCCGCGCCGGGGAGCGCGGCGCTGAGCTACGCCCAGTAGGGCTCTTTGTTGTGGACATCCGGCGGGGAAACGGCCGCCGCAATCGTAAGGTCCGGTTGTTCGGGGAGGACGCGGCTGCTATGACGCGCCGCGTCCGCAGCCTTGAAGAGCGCGCTTCGGGCATTCTGCGATTGGATCGAACGGTGGTCGTCCCTTCTCCCCGCTCGCGGGGAGAAGGCCAGGATGAGGGGCCGAGAGGCAGGCCGCCGAAGGCGACTCGACTCGCCCCTCACCCCAGCCCTCTCCCCGCAAACGGGGCGAGGGGGTTCCGGCGCAGCGGTTCCAGCCGAGTGCAGAACGCTCTAGGGCGCGGGTTTGGAGACTAAGGCCCTTGCCCGGCAAGATGAAGATTTTGGCCGGCAATTCCAACCGGTCGCTCGCCGAGGCGATCGCCGCCTATCTCGGCGAACCCTTGACCGCCTGCCATGTCCGCCGGTTCGCCGATCTCGAGATCTTCGTCGAAATCCTCGAAAACGTGCGCGGACGCGACGCCTTCGTCATCCAGTCGACATCCTATCCGGCGAACGACAATCTGATGGAATTGCTCATCATGATCGACGCGCTGAGGCGCGCCTCGGCGCAGCGCATCACCGCGGTCCTCCCCTATTTCGGCTACGCCCGCCAGGATCGGAAGCCGGGGCCGCGCTCGCCCATTTCGGCGAAGCTGGTGGCTAATCTCATCACCCGCGCCGGCGCCGACCGGGTGCTGACGGTCGATCTACACGCCGCACAGATCCAGGGGTTTTTCGACATCCCGACCGATAATCTGTTCGCCGCCCCGACCATGGTGCGCGACGTCCAGGCTCATCATAACGGCAGCAAGGACGTGATGGTCGTGTCTCCCGACGTCGGCGGCGTCGTGCGCGCTCGCGCTCTGGCCAAGCGCCTCGACGCCCCGCTCGCCATTGTCGACAAGCGGCGCGAGAGGGCTGGCGAATCGGAAGTGATGAACCTGATCGGCGACGTCGACGGGCGCCATTGCGTGCTGCTCGACGACATCGTCGATTCGGGCGGGACGCTCTGCAACGCCGCCGACGCTTTGCTCGAGAAGGGCGCGAAAAGCGTCTCGGCCTACATCACCCATGGCGTGCTGTCGGGCGGGGCGGTGGCGCGGGTCGCCGCCTCGAGGCTCAGCGAACTAGTGCTGACCGACACCATCCAGCCGACCGAAGCGGTGCGGGTCGCGCGCAACATCCGGGTGATCTCGATTGCGCCCCTGATCGGCGAGGCGATCGGCCGCATCGCCAAGGAGGAAAGCGTCTCCTCGCTGTTCAACTGACGCGGCAGCGCGTGGGCCCGTCCGACCCGGGCCGGTTCGAGGCCCGATTCTCCCTTCTCGACTTGCCGTCATCATGCGCTTGCGCATAGTCTCATTGCGGCCGTCGGCAAGCGGCTGAACGCCGTCGCCCGCGTCGATCCTGGGCCGGAGCTCATTGAGCATCGGGCGAGCGATCGGCGGATTGCCCGCAGTCGGACTCGTGTCGACCGAGTGCTGGGTTTTGTTGAGCTTTTCGGGCGCGCCGAGTTCCGGCGCTGGCCTCGACCGGGAGGAATGCAATGTCCGTACGCGTGACCTGTCTCTTCACCGCCGCGGTTTGCGGCGGACTGTTCGCCTCGCTCGCCGCCTACGCGGCCGAGATCAAGCCGGCCGTCATCTATGACCTTGGCGGCAAGTTCGACAAATCGTTCAACGAGGGCGTTTTCAACGGCGCGACCCGCTTCACCAAGGAGACCGGCGTCAAATTTCGGGATCTCGAGATCCAGAACGAGGCGCAACGCGAGCAGGTCCTGCGCAAGTTCGCCAAAGACGGCTTTTCCCCGATCATGACCGTCGGCTTCGCCTGGGAGACCGCGCTAAAGAAGGTCGCCCCCGAATACCCCAAGACGGATTTCGGCATTATCGACGACGTCGTCGACTTGCCCAACGTCCAGTCGATCGTGTTCAAGGAGCATGAAGGCTCGTTCGTCGTCGGGGTGATCGCGGCCGATACGTCAAAATCCGGCAAGGTCGGCTTCGTCGGCGGCATGGACATTCCGCTGATCTCGAAGTTCGAGTGCGGCTACGCGCAGGGCGTCAAATACGCTTCCGGCGGGAAAACCGAAGTCTTCGCCAATATGACCGGCACGACGCCCGCCGCCTGGAACGATCCGGTTAAGGGCGGCGAACTCGCCAAGTCGCAGATGGATCGCGGCGCCGACATTGTCTACGCCGCGGCGGGCGCGACCGGCCAGGGCGTGCTCAAAGCGGCGGCGGACGCCGGCAAGTTCGGCATCGGCGTCGATTCCAACCAGAACGGCCTCTTCCCCGGCCATGTCCTGACTTCGATGCTGAAGCATGTCGACGTCGCGACCTACAAGTCGTTCATGGATGCGAAGAACGGCGTCTGGAAGCCGGGCGTCCAGGTGCTGGGTCTGAAGGAGGGCGGCGTCGACTATGCGGTCGACGAAAACAACAAGGCCATTCTCACTCCCGAAGTGAGGGCCAAGGCGGACCAGGCGAAGGCGGACATCATCTCGGGCAAGATTCAGGTCCACGACTACATGTCCGACAACAAGTGCCCGACGTGAGGAGCGCTAGTCGCGTTCCCTCTCCCCGCAAGCGGGGAGAGGGTTAGGGTGAGGGGCTCGCGATTGGCCGCCGGGCCGGTGATTTTCCGCCGAAGGCCCAACGATCGATCATTCTGGCCCGCCCAGCCCCTCTCCCCGCAGGCGGGGAGAGGGAGAACGCCAAGGTTTCACGACTAGGAGCAGCGCGTGACGACCGCGGCCGACAACGCCCCTCCCGCCATCGAACTGATTGGCATCGACAAGAGCTTCGGCCCGGTTCACGCTAACAAGAACGTCAACCTCGCCGTCGAGCGTGGAATCATTCACGGAATCGTGGGCGAGAACGGCGCTGGGAAATCGACCCTGATGTCGATTCTCTACGGCTTCTATGAAGCTGACGCTGGCGAGATCCGCGTCAACGGCGAGCCAGTCAGGATCCGGTCCTCGCGCGAGGCGATCAGCCACGGCATCGGCA
>DATGHB010000107.1:0-10472 GCA_035308265.1 Roseiarcus sp. | reverse complement strand
GGAAGGGCCGGGAATCATCAATGGCGGAATCTATGTGCTGAAGCGCGAGATCCTCGACCTCGTTCACGCCCTGCCCTCATCGCTGGAACAGGACGTCTTTCCCGCGCTGGTCGAGCGAGGCGAGATCCGGGGCCAGGAGTTCGAGGGCTATTTCCTCGACATCGGTCTGCCGGAAACGCTCGAACAGGGACGGCGCGAATTGCCCAAGGCGCGGCTGCGCCCCGCCGCCGTTTTTGACCGGAGCGCTCTCATCAGGTTCGCCGATGGCGACCCGGAGGCGGTTCATTGGACGGAGGGCGCGGTCGAAGCCATCCGCGCGCTGAACGATCGCGGCTATTATGTCCTTGTCACGAACGATCCCCAAGGGGGCGCGCGGGCGACGCTTGTCGCGGACGACTCACGCCGCCTGAACGCGGCGATGCAGGAGAGCCTCGCGGCGGCTGGGGCGCATGTCGATCGGTTCTGCGATGAGCCTCACTCCCAGGCTTGTCCCTCCGGCCTCGTCCTGAGGCGCCGCGAAGCGGCCTCGAAAGCCTGCCCTGAGCTTGGCGAAGGGGACGCTCCGGCTATCGCTACCGTCAGCGCAATCTGGATCAAGGCGATGAACGAGTGGCCGATCATCCGCGAGCGATCCTTCTTCATTGGCCTCGGGAGCGGCGATCTCGAAGACGCGCGGAGCGCCGGAATCACGCCCCATGTCTTCGACGGGGGCGACCTCGCGCGCCTCGTCCGTTCGCTCCTGGCTTAAGTCCGCGCAAGGCTGACCGCGCGTCATCGGACTCCCTGACAACCGGCGTACTCTTGTTCGGCCGATTTCTCGCGTGACGAGAAGCGAAGCTCGTCGCAACTGTGGGCTGTTGGGGTACGCGGAGTTGTGTGATGGCGATCACAGTCAAGCTCGCCGATTTGTGTTAACGGCGCCAACTTGAAAGTCGTAAATGGGGAGGAGCCGGGCAATGATCTCGATCGAAAGCTCGTTCCGCGCAGCCTTTCTGGCCGCCGCTTTTTCCGGATGCGCTTCATTCGCCGCCGCCGCCGCCGATACGCAAGCCGCCTGGGAAGGCGTCATGGAGAATACGGCAGCCTCATCAACTTGCGCCACGATGGGGGTCGGTGGCACGGGAGTCGGCGACAACCACGTTTCGGTTTATCGGCCGCATATCCTTTCAACCGATACGCCGACCTATTTGGCCATCGTGTTCACACGCGCGGAGTTCACTCTACAAAACAGTTCCGAGTCGAAGAACCCACAAATGAACGGCAGCGGCGCCGACACGGCGACCGTCATAGACGGCCGAGGCGCGCCAGGAACCTACCCGGGCACCTTTACCGGCATCGTCGTCTCGCCGAAACCTGTCGTAGAGGCCACCACCGTCGTCACCATAACTGGGACGATCGACAACTACTTCAATGTCGCTGGCTGCAACGTCACCTTCAAGGCTACATACGGAAAAGAATAATTTTCAAAGGAGAACTTGGAGCGCAGGTCGGCTGCGAATCTGGAGCATGGCGAGAGGCGCGGACGGGCGGAACTTGTTCCGATAGGCGAATTGCGGCCGGCGAGAAATCGCCCTATGCCCTGACCCTCGAGACCCTCTGTCAGGACAAGCCCGAGCGCATGGCTCCAAGCCCATGAAAGCCCCGCGTCGCTATTTCGCCGCCCTGGCGATCGGGGCGCCGCGACCGCTTCTCGAGCTTCCCGCGCGCCTCGAGCGGATGATCCATTTCATCCCCCCGCACAACGAGAGGATGCGCGCGAAGGCGGCGGAGCTGGCCAGCCAGGTCGACGTCGTGCTCGGCAACCTCGAGGACGCCATTCCTGTCGACGCGAAAGCGGCGGCCCGCGACGGCCTGATCGCCATGGGGAAAGCGACCGACTTCGGCTCGACGGCCTTGTGGGCGCGGGTCAATGCGCTGAACTCTCCCTTCTTCCTCGACGACATGACGAAGCTTGTCGGCGAGATCGGGGACAGGCTCGACGTGATCATGATCCCCAAGGTCGAGGGCGACTGGGACATCCACTTCGTCGACCAGTACCTGGCTCTTCTCGAGGCGCGCTATGGTCTCAAGCGCCCCATTCTCGTCCACGCGATCCTGGAGACCGCCCAAGGCGTGAACAATGTCGAGGCGATCGCCGCCGCGTCGCCCCGGATGCAGGGCATGAGCCTGGGTCCCGCCGATCTCGCCGCTTCCCGCGCCATGAAGACGACCCGAGTCGGGGGCGGCCACCCTGGCTATCGGGTGCTCGCCGACGCGGACGGCGCGAGCGCCGAACGCATGAGCTTTCAGCAAGATCCCTGGCACTACACAATCGCGCGCATGGTCGACGCCTGCGCGGCGAACGGGATCAAACCCTTCTACGGGCCGTTCGGCGATTTCTCCGATCCCGCCGCCTGCGAAACCCAGTTCCGCAACGCTTTCCTGCTCGGCTGCGCGGGCGCCTGGACCTTGCACCCAAGCCAGATCGCGATCGCGAAACGAGTGTTCTCGCCGGACCCGGCCGAAGTCGCCTTCGCCAAGAAAATCCTGGCGGCCATGCCGGACGGATCGGGCGCGGTCATGATCGACGGCAAGATGCAGGATGACGCCACCTGGAAGCAGGCGCGCGTCATCGTCGGTCTCGCCCGCGCGGTGGCGGCGAAGGATCCGGACTATGCGGCGCTCTATCGGTTTTGACCGGCCGCGCCCCCCCGCGGGTTCTTGCTTTTGCCTGTCGGGGGCCCAAGAGACCGCCGGCCGGGTCGCGGTTCCCCTTCCGACGCAATGCGCTATAACGGCCCCACGGCGGACAAAGGAGCTTCGACGCCATGAGGAGTCGCACGGCCAAATTCGGGATCGGCGAGGTCGTCAAACACCGGATCTACCCGTTCCGCGGGGTGATCTTCGACGTCGATCCCGTCTTCGCCAACACCGAGGAATGGTGGCGCTCGATTCCCCCTGAGGTCCGCCCCGCCAAGGAGCAGCCGTTCTATCACCTCTATGCGGAGAATGCGGATAGCCAGTACGTCGCCTACGTCTCCGAGCAGAATCTGGTGTCGGACGATTCCGGGGAACCGGTCCGGCACCCGCAAGTGAGCGAAGTCTTCGAGCGGACGCAGGATGGCCGATATTGCGCCCGCGCCCGAACGCGGCTGAGCTAAATCCGCCGCAGGGCGCCCTTGGGGCCAACCCCAACCTGCTTCCCGATTTCAATCCAGGCGCGAACCCGACTTGAGCCGCGTTGCACGTTAGCGCTCTCGGCGACGCCAAGATTGGACTGGAACTCGATTTGCTGTTGGGCGCGCGGCGAGGCCCCCATCAGCGCCCGGCCCCCTCATCTGGCCCAAGATGCGCGGATCGTCGAGGCTTTCAAAAACTTCGGCAGGGTCTTCTTTAAGGACCGCTGTCACGGATCGGACCGATCCACCAGAATGGCACGCGCCCCCCTAGCCCGCCGCCAGACGGGCGTTCTTTAAGAACGCCCTACGGCGCCCGCGCTGATGCGCGGAACCGCGGATCGCGACGAGTCGCGATCCGCGGGGCTGAGTCTTAAGGTCAGGATCCGATCTGCTCGTAGGTGATCTTGCCGTCGGGCGCCTTCTTCCAGACGTACCAGACATAGTCGACGGTCGTACGGTCGCCCTTCTTGTCATAAGCGATCGAGCCGATCACGGTGTTGAAGGTCATGCCCGAATGCATGACTTCCGCGACCTTCTTGGGATCGAGCGACTTCGCCTTCTCCGCCGCCTGCTTGATGATCTGGACCGCCGCGTAGGAATAGAGCGTGTAGGCTTCCGGATCGAAGTTCTTTGCCTTGAACTCGGCGACGACGTCCTTGGCCGCCTGGTTCTTGCGCGGATCCGGGCCGAACGACATCAGCGTGCCTTCGACGCCCGGGCCGCCGATCTGCGAGAACTCGTCGCTGGTGATGCCGTCGCCGGAAATCATCACCGTCTTCATGCCCTGGTCGCGCATCTGGCGGACGATGAGGCCGCCCTCGGTCTGCAGGCCGCCCCACATGACGTAGTCGGCCCCGGATTCCTTGATCTTGGAGACGATGGCCGAATAGTCCTTCTCGCCAGTGTTGACGCCTTCGTAGAGCACCTCCTTGACGCCGAACTTGTGCATGTTGTCGCGCGCGGCGTCGGCGAGGCCTTTCCCGTAGGTGGTCTTGTCGTGCACGATTGCGATCTTCTTGCCCTTGAGCTTGTCGCGCGCCAGCTCGGCCCACAGCATGCCCTGCTGGTCGTCGCGCCCGCAGGTGCGGAAGGTGTCCCAGTAGCCGCGCTCGGTGACCTTCGGGTTGGTGGCCGAAGGCGTGATCATCAGGATTCCATTCTCCTTGTAGACGTCGGAAGCCGGAATCGTCACGCCTGAATTGAAGTGGCCGATGACGAACTTGACGCCGTCGCCGACGAACTTGTTGGCGACCGACACGCCCTGCTTGGGATCGGACACGTCGTCGCCCTGCTCGAGGGTGAGCTTTTGTCCGAGGATGCCGCCGGCCTTGTTGATGTCGTCGACAGCTTGCTGCGTGCCGTTGACGAGCTGTGCGCCGAAGGCGGCGTTAGGCCCGGTGATCGGACCGGCGACGCCCATCTTGATCTGGGCGCTGGCGGCGCCCGAGAACGCCAGGGCCGCGACAAGCGCCACCCCGGACAACCAGTATTTAGTCATTCAGCTACTCCCATGCGTTGCGGGCGCGTAGGCCCTCCCTGACGCCCGTGGCGGAAATGAAATCCACCTTGAGCGCCGATCCTTTCTCTTTTTTTGGTCAAGAGTCACCTTAAAAAAAGGTAGGGGCCATCGCCGCTTGCCCGCGGGTCGCTCAGCCACTCGCCTTCGGGCGCGCGCTCAGCCCCGAACGCTCATAGGCCCAGGAATATTGGGTCGCCATCTGCCGCGCCCGCATCGCGCGATAGCCGAGCGCGCCGATCGCCGTCGTCCAGATGTAGGCGGTGATGAAGAGCGCCGGCGACAGGAGCGGCTCCTGGTAGAGCGCGTAGTGGAGGAACCGGACGCCGGCGGTGAGGAAGAGCATGTAGGGCGCGAGCATCGCCGGCGGCCGCCAGGTCTTTGCGATCGCCCGTCCGGTCGCCCAGGCGCCCGCCCCCCCGAGCACGAGCGTGATGAGCACGAAGGTGAACGGGCCGTACGGCGAATCCGCCCACAGGATGCCGGCCATCAATGCCCTCCCTCGAGATAGGCCGCTCGAACCTCGGGACGCGCCAGGAGCTCAGCGCCGCCTCCCTGCATCGTGATCGCGCCATTGACCATCACGTAGCCGCGATGAGCGAGTTTCAGCGCATGAAAGGCGTTTTGTTCGACCAGAAAAACCGTGAGGCCCTCCCGTGCGTTGAGTTCCGCGATCACTTCGAAGATCTGCTTCACCACCAGAGGAGCAAGGCCAAGCGACGGCTCGTCCAGAAGCAGCAACCGGGGCCGGCTCATCAGCGCCCGCCCGATCGCCAGCATCTGCTGTTCCCCTCCGGACAGCGTTCCTCCGCGCTGCGGCGCCCGCTCCTTGAGACGGGGAAAGAGGGTGAAGACGCGCTCCAGATCCTCGTCGAAATGGGCGAACTTGTTGATCGAGGCGCCCATCTGCAGGTTCTCGAACACGGTCATCCGAGGAAAGATGCGCCGTCCCTCCGGAGACTGGGCGATCTGGAGCCGCGAGATCATGTGCGTCGGCAAGTTCGTGATGTCGTGGCCGTCGAACGTGATCCGGCCGCGACGCGCGCGCGGGGCGCCGAAAATGGTCATCATCGTCGTCGACTTACCGGCGCCGTTCGCCCCGATCAGGGTGACGATTTCGCCCTTGTTGACGTCGATATCGACGCCCCTAAGCGCCTGGATCTTGCCGTAGAAGGTCTCGATGCCGCGCAGTTGCAGGAGCGGCGTGAGCGGGGCCGCCGAGGCGGCGCTCATTGCTCCAGCGCCTTTTCGATCTGTTCGACCTCCTCCTCGTCGGCGACGCCAAGATAGGCGGCGATCACTTTCGGATCCTCGCGCACTTCCTCCGGCGTGCCGTCAGCAATCTTGACCCCGTAGTCGAGCACCACCACGTGGTCGGAAATCTCCATGACCACCGACATGTCGTGCTCGATCAGGAGCACCGACGTGTTGTGGTCGGCGCGGATCGAGCGCAGAAGCGCATTGAGATCCGCGGATTCGCGCGGGTTCAGACCCGCGGCCGGTTCATCCAGGCACAGAAGCACCGGGTCTGTGCACATGGCGCGGGCGATTTCGAGCCGACGCTGGGCGCCATAGGGCAGTTCGCCCGCCGGGTCGTCGGCCCGGTCGGTGAGCCCAATCTTGTCGAGCCAGAATTTCGCCCGCTCGATGCACTCGGCTTCCTTGCGCCGGTAGCCTGGCGCTCCGATCAAGCCGAGCACTGTCAAGCCGCTCGCCAGCATGAGGGGATTGTGGTGGGCGACCAGCAGGTTTTCCAGCACGGTCATGCCCTGAAAGAGCCGGATGTTCTGGAACGTGCGCGCGACCCGCGCCTTGCGCGCGATTTCATGATCGGGCATGCGCTCGAGCAGAAACAGTTCGCCGTTCGCGGTCGTCGCATGACGGCCGCTCGAGCGGGTGACGGCGGCGATGTCGTCGGGGGTCGCGATCCCGTCGCGGGCAAGGGCGAGGCGCCCCTCGGTCGGCTTGTAGAAGCCGGTCACGCAATTGAAGACCGTCGTCTTGCCTGCGCCGTTCGGACCGATGAGGGCGGTGATGTCGCCCCGTCCGACCGAAAAACTGAAGGCGTTCACGGCGACGAGGCCGCCAAACCGCATGGTGAGGTTTTCAACCGCAAGCAGCGGGCCGGCCAGCGAGCTCATCTTACCCGTGTCCCTCTTTGACGAGATCGCCGGACACGGCTTTCCGCTCCTTGAGGAAGATCGACGGCAGGCGCGTCGACACAAGACCACGCGGCTTCCAGATCATCATGATGACCATCGCCGCGCCGAACAACAGCATGCGGTATTGGGTCGGATCGAAATTCTGGCCGAAGATCGCCTTCATCCATTCGAGCTCGCGCATGAGTTCGGGAACGCCGATCATCACCGCGGCGGCGATCGCCACGCCAAGCTGGGAACCCATGCCGCCGAGCACGACAATGGCGAGGATGGTCGCCGATTCGATGAAGGTGAAGCTCTCCGGACTGACGAACCCCTGGCGCACGGCGAAGAACGAGCCGGCGAAGCCGCCGAACATCGCGCCGAGCGCGAAAGCGGTGAGCTTGGTGTTGGTGGTGTTGATGCCGAGCGACCGGCAGGCGATTTCGTCCTCGCGCAAGGCTTCCCAGGCCCGCCCGATCGGCAGGCGGCGCAGACGAATCGTGACGAAATTGGTGAGGAGGGCGAGGGCGAGGATCAGGTAGAACAGAAAGATCGTGCGGTAGATCGGGGTATAAGGCAGATGAAAGATCGCCGCGAACCCGTCGTCGTCGTCAGTGAAAGGAATGCCGAAGAACGATACGTGCGGGATCTCGGAGATGCCAGCATAGCCGTTGGTCAGATCTACCCAGTTGATCAGCACCATCCGGATGATTTCGCCGAACGCGAGGGTCACGATCGCCAGATAGTCGCCCCTGAGCCTTAAGACCGGAAAGCCTAGAATGACCCCCCACATCGCGGCGAGCGTGCCCGCCAAAGGCAGGCAGATCCAGAACGAAAGGCCGAAGGTGGTTGAAAGAAGAGCATAGGAATAGGCGCCAACCGCATAAAAGGCGACGTAGCCGAGGTCGAGGAGGCCGGCGAGGCCGACCACGATGTTCAATCCCCAGCCCAGCATCACGTAGATCAGAATCTGGACGCCGTAGTTGTTGATCCATTTCAGCGAGCCGGCGGGCCCGAGAAGGCCGAGCGCAATGAGCGGGAACAGAATGACGAGGCCGAGCGCGAACGGAGCAAAGTAGCGGCCGAAGGCCACGCGGGCGGCTGACGGGGGGGCCGTGCCCTCGCCCTCCCGCGCGGCCTGCGCCAGAGCGCCGCCCATGCCGCCCGCGGCGGCGGAGCCCACGCGATCGAACCAGACCCGCCAGTCGGCCTGCGCCATCTGGCGCAGGAATACGAATGCGAAGACGATCGCCGCGATGGCGAAAGAGAGCGGCCAGCGTCCCACGAGAACGAGTTCGTTGTTGATGTTCGATTCGGCATGATAGCTGATGATCGGGAACGAAAGGCAGAAGGCGACCAGCCCGGCCGCAGCGGCGGTGCGGAGCGCGGGAACGAGTTGCGTCGCGGTTTCAGCGGGGGCCGCGATCTCCGAGGTTTGCGAGGGCGCGGTCATCTTCTCAAACCTTCTCGACTTCCGGTCGGCCGAGAAGGCCGGAAGGCATGAAGATCAGGGTGATCGCCAGGATCATGAACGCGGCCACATCCTTGTAGTCGGTCGTGAAATAGGACGACCAGAACACCTCGATCAGGCCGATCAGGAGGCCGCCAACGACGGCCCCGGGAAGCGAACCGATCCCTCCCAGCACTGCGGCGGTGAAGGCCTTGACGCCGGGGACGAAACCGTCGGCGAAATTCACCACGCCATAGTAGATGACGAACATGACCCCGGCCACCGCCGCCAGCGCCGCGCCAATGACGAAGGTGATCGAGATCGTCTTGTCCACGTCGATGCCGAGCAGAGCCGCCATCTTCTGGTCCTGCTCGCAGGCGCGCTGGGCGCGGCCGAGCGAAGTGTATTTCACCACATACCAGAAGCCTGCAAGCAGCACGGCGGTCACGACGACGATGAGAATCTGGCGAACCGACAGGGTCACGTCGTCGTGGCCGCCGGTCAGGCGGAAGATGTGGTTCGGCAGTTGCGGCGCCGGCTTGTTGCGCGGCCCCTGCACCACCTGGACGAAGTTCGACAGAAAGATCGACATGCCGATGGCGGAGATCAGGGGGGCAAGGCGGAAGGAGCCGCGCAACGGCCGGTAGGCCAGCCGCTCGATGGCCCAGTTCCAAAGCCCGGTCAGCGCCATGCCTGCGATCATCACGACGATGAAGGCGATCGGCAGCGACCCGAGATGGAGAATCTGGGTCAGGATCATGAATACGATGAGCGCGATGAACGCCGACAGCATGAACAGGTCGCCGTGCGCGAAGTTGACCATGCCGAGGATGCCGTAGACCATCGTGTACCCGATGGCGATGAGTCCGTAGATCGACCCCAGCGTGAGCCCGTTGATCAGCTGCTGCAGGAAATTATCCATGCGCCACGCTACCCTCTTGTTTCTTCCCGCTTTGCAGGAACCGTGCCACTGAGCCGCAGCCGCCCTGTCTTTCATGCCTCTTGATCTCGAGCTCCCCGCCGAAGCGGTCCTCGGATTCGAATAGCCTAACTGGCCCGGGCGGCTGCGGCAACCCGACTTCCGTAGCGATCCTGAGGTATCCGTCCGGCGGCGCAAGCACCCGGAGCGTCGCCAGGGCCGTAATATTCAAGAGAATATAGCGTGAGTGACTCAGGGCCCGTTGCTTGGAACAACGATGCGGTCAGGCGCGCCTTCTTGTCGCTCCCGGTCGAGAGAGGCGGGGGCATCTTGATATTTCTCGCGCGTTGCGAAATGCTGTTCGCGCGTCGCCTGCGGATCACGAACTCGAAGCCGATCGGTCAGGTCCGCGGAAGGAAGGAAGCGTTCATGGCCATGACGATGACGGGCGAGGCGACCTTGCCCGCCGGCCGTCCGAAGGTTTGGGCGCTGCTCAATGACCCGGAGGTGCTCAAGTCCTGCATCCCGGGTTGCGTATCGCTGGAAAGAAGCGGCGACAACGGCTTCGCGGCCGTGGTCAGGACGAAGATCGGACCGGTTTCCGCCACGTTCAGAGGCAAAGTCGAACTCTCCGACATTGTGCCCCTGGTCGGCTACACCATCAAAGGCGAGGGCGAGGGGGGAGTCGCCGGCTTCGCCAAGGGCGGCGCCAAGGTGTCGCTCGCCGATGCGCCTGGCGGCACGCTGCTCAGCTACGACGTCGAGGCGATGGTCGGGGGCAAGATCGCCCAGCTCGGCTCGCGCCTCGTCGACGGCGTCGCCAAGTCCATGGCCGACAAGTTTTTCGGGAATTTCGCCGCCCTCGCAGCCGCCGCCGGAGCGGAGTCGGCGGCGGCCGAATCGACCGCCGAAGCAGCCGCGCCTCAATCGATCAGTCCGGCCGCCGCGCGCCCCGCGCCGGCCGCGCCGGCGCCGAACACGCCTTGGTTCAGGAGGATATGGGAATGGTTCATGTCTCTATGGCGGTAAACGGCCGCGCTCAGTCGGCCGACGTCGATCCGCGGACTCTGCTCGTCCAGTTCCTGCGGGAGAATCTGCGCCTGACCGGCACCCATGTCGGGTGCGACACGTCGCAGTGCGGAGCGTGCGTCGTCCACGTCGACGGCCGCGCGATCAAGTCGTGCACGGTGCTGGCGGCGAGCCTGGACGGCGCCCAGGTGACCACGATCGAGGGCCTCGCCCAGGGCGGCAAGCTGCACCCGATGCAGCAGGCCTTCCAGGACAATCA
>DATGHB010000106.1:0-9570 GCA_035308265.1 Roseiarcus sp. | reverse complement strand
TTCACCGAATTGCGCGAGCGGGTTCGCGCCATCGTTCATCAGGACGAAGTCTACCGGAGCGCCGCGGAATGACCGACATCGCAAGAGGCGCCAAGCTGGAAGCCCAGCCGAGCGACATTCGCGTCGTGAAGCTCAGGGGTTTCGGCGCCGGCGAGCGATCAACCGTGCCGATCAGCATCGGCGCCGCCTTTGTCATCCTCGCCGCCTGGTGGGCTGTGTCGGAGGCTGAGCTGGCGCCGCGTCTCTTCCTGCCGAGCCCGGCCGAAGTCATCAGCGCCGCCGTCTCCTTCTATCGGGACGGCTACGCCAACGCCTCGATGTGGGAGCATGTCAGCGCGAGCCTTTTGCGCATTCTGTCCGCCGCCGCGATCGCGATTGCGCTCGGCGTTCCGGTCGGCCTCCTCATGGGGATGAGCCGCTGGGCCAAGGGCGTGTTCGACGCGCCGATCGAATTCTACTGGCCGCTGCCGCCGCTCGCCTATCTGCCGCTGATGATCATCTGGCTCGGCATTGGCGAAGCCTCGAAGATCGTCCTTCTCACCATGGCGATGTTCGCCCCGATCGCGATTTCAGCGCAGGCCGGGGTGCGCTCGGTTTCGCTCGAGCGGATCAACGCCGCTTTGTCGCTCGGCGCAAACCGCTTCCAACTGATCCGCGAGATCGTCCTGCCCTCCGCCTTGCCGGAGATTCTGACCGGAATCCGCATCGCCTTCGCCGTCGGCTGGAGCACCCTGGTCGCGGCCGAACTCATCGCCGCCACGCGCGGCATCGGCCATTTCGTGATGTCCGCCTCGCAGTTCCTGGCCACCGACTTCGTCTTCGTCGGCATGATTGCGATCTGCGCCTTCGCATTCTCACTCGCCATGCGGCTCGTCGAGCGCTGGCTCGTGCCATGGAAGGGGCAGATCTAAAGCGACGCCCGCCGCTCTTTGCTTGGGGCAGGGGTGCTCAGTGGAGTCGCCGGAGATCATGGGGTGGCGGGCGCGAATCTATCCAGGTTTGAACAATAAATATTCTTTTATAGGGGTGCTGCGTTAGAATAAAATAAATTTGTGCCTATTTGCCTCCGAGTTGCCAAAAATAAATGACACACACTGCAAAATGAGCTGAACTATTGTGAGATTAGTCGATCATCCGAAGTGTTTCGGAATGACTGCTCGTGGATCAACTGTGGAGGTTCGCCATGAAATCTACGTTGTTATCGGTGCTAACGGCGTTGACAGTTTGCGCTTTCATCAACGTCACCCCTGCGGCGGCGATTGGAAGCGACGCTAACGGCTTGAGGGAACAGGCTCAGATCCATCCCAATGAAATGAACCAGGATCCCAACTACACTTGGGACTCTGTCGCCGAGGGAGAAGTCTATCCCCCGGCGGTCGTCTCGAATGGGCACTTTGTCAGGTCGCGCTTCGCCAATGCGACGGCGCTCGCGCCGCTTGCCTCGGATTGCCACATGTACCGGACGGACCTCTATGGCGGGTGGTGGTTCACGGCCTGCGGCCCGCAATGACGTCTGGCAAGGTCGAAATTTTCGCGCCGACCGCGCTTCAGCGGATGGCGCGCCCGATGAGGGTTCGTTCTGGCTCGGATCGGCTGCGCCAGGACGACGGTTCCGTCAGATCGCGATCCGCTCTACTATCGCGATAGCGGCCGCCCAGTTAACGCGATAGTCGCCGGCTGCCCGAGACCGCGCGATGATCAGCGTCTTCGAATTGTTCAAGATCGGGATCGGCCCCTCGTCGTCGCACACGGTCGGGCCGATGAAGGCCGGGGCGGCCTTCGCCAGCGGGCTTGTCGCGTCGGGCGCGATCGACCGCGTCGCGTCGGTCGAGGTCGCGCTGCTCGGCTCGCTCGCCTTCACCGGAAAAGGCCACGGGACCGACAAAGCCGTGATCTTGGGCCTCGTCGGCGAACAGCCGGAGAATGTCGATCCCGACGCCGCCGACAGGGTCGCGGCGCAGGTCCGCGAGGCGAAGCAGCTGAGCCTCGCGGGGCGCCGCGCGATCGCCTTCGACCCCGAGCGCGCCATTCGCTTCGACACGCTGACCCCCGCGCCGCGCCATCCCAACACCATGCTTTTCGTCGCCCGCGACGCGGAGGGCGGGGCGCTCGCCAACGAAACCTGGCTCTCGGTCGGCGGCGGCTTCATCATCCCCGACGGCGCGCCCGCAGAGCCGTCCGCGGGCGGCGCCAGCTTGCCCTATCCCTTCCGCTCCGGGGCGGATCTTCTGGCGGGCGCGCGCGACGCCGGGCTTTCGATCGCCGGGCTCATGCGGGCGAACGAGGCGGCGCTCAGGTCCGAAGGCGAGGCTGAAGCCCATGTCGAGCGCGTCCTCGACGTGATGTTCTCCTGCCTCGACCGGGGCTTGACGCGATCCGGCCCGCTGCCGGGGGGCCTGAAGGTCATGCGCCGCGCCAAGGCGATCCACGACCGGCTCGAGGAAGCCTCGAAGCGTAATCTTCACCCCGCCCACGAGATCATGGATTTCGTCAGCGTCTACGCGATGGCGGTCAACGAGGAGAACGCGGCGGGCGGACGGGTCGTGACCGCTCCGACCAATGGCGCGGCGGGGGTCATCCCAGCCGTGCTGCGCTATTACCGCGACCATTGCGAGGGCGCGAGCCGCGAGGGGCTCACGGATTTCCTGTTCACCGCGACCGCGATCGGCGCGCTGTTCAAGCTCAACGCCTCCATTTCGGGCGCCGAGGTCGGCTGCCAGGGCGAAGTCGGCGTCGCCTCGTCGATGGCGGCCGCGGGCCTCGCCGCCGCGCTCGGCGGCTCGAACGAGCAGATCGAGAACGCGGCCGAGATCGCGATGGAGCATCACCTCGGCATGACCTGCGACCCGGTTGGCGGCCTCGTCCAGATCCCCTGCATCGAGCGCAACGCCTTCGGCGCGGTGAAGAGCATCGCCGCGGCGTCGCTGGCGCTGCACGGCGACGGTCGCCACCGTGTCTCGCTCGACAGCGTCATCAAGACAATGCGCCAGACCGGCCTCGACATGCAGTCGAAGTACAAGGAGACGTCGCTCGGGGGGTTGGCGGTGAATTTCGTCGAGTGCTGAGCGGCGAGGCTCCTGAGATCGCCTATGAGATCACCCGGGGGAAGCGCCTTTTCCGTCACGGCCGGCCTTGTGCTGCGGTTGTCCGGCACGAGAAAGGCTTGCGTAGGCGCACGGCTTTGATTCTACTGCGGTCCTGAGTTTCGCAACTCGACGCGCTCGGCTGCCGGCTGGTGACCCGCTTCAAGACCAACACGCCTTTGAAGACCCCACGCGAAATACCGCTCGAACCCGCAACGACCGTGTTCAGCCAGAGACGCGGGAAGTCTTGAAGCCGCAACCGACTGCGCGGCGGCCACGATTGCAGACAGACACGGCAGCGGCGAGGTCGTCGCCAAAATACAGCGCATGTCGTCGCGGCTGGGGTCTAGGCGCTGGGGCCATCCCGTTTTGGCGGATCGCGACATTCGGCTGCGATCGCCTTGCCGGCGCCCCTGCAGTGGCGGATAGCGAAGGTCACGGGTCATGGGCGCCAACGGCGGCCTTCCCACTCCGGAGGCTCGATGAAGCTCGGCTACAACACCTGGTCGATGCCAGCGCTTTCGTTCGACGAAGTCGTGCCTTGGCTCGCGCGTTTAGGGTTCGATAGCGTCGAACTGACGGTGAGCGAGGGGTGGCGAACCGATGTCATGGGGCTCACGCGCGGCTCGGCGGCGCGATGGAAACGGGTCGCCGGCGACGCGGGCATCGCCATGACCAGCCTAACGGCCAACGTCCCGGTGCTGGTCGGGAATGAGGCCTGGCGCGCGGCGCGGGAGCGGCTGACGCGCAGCCTTTCGCTGGCCGCCGAGCTTGCCGAGCCGGGCCAGCGCATGCCGGTGAGCCTCACCGCCTCCGGCAAGCCGGACCGGGCGCAGGCGCCGGCTGTTTCCTCGGAAGACGCCTGGCGACAGAAGCGCGCGCTGGTCATCGAGCGGTTCTCCGAGCTCGCCGCGATCGCCGCGCCGCTGGGCGTGCGCGTTGCGCTCGAACCGCATTTCGCGACCGTCGTCTGCAACGCGCCGCGCGCCCTCGACGTTCTTCATGCGGTCGGCGGCGAGGCGCTTGGTCTCAATTTCGACGTCAGCCATTTTGCCGTCCAGGGACTGCCGATCGCCGAGGCGGCGCGCGCGCTCGGGCCCCACGCCATCGCCTGCGAGGTCAAGGACCAGCGCGGCGTCGCGCCGGATTTTCAGTTTCTCATTCCCGGCGAGGGCGACTTCGACTACACGGCGTTTCTGAGGGAATTGACGGCTTCAGGCTACGACGGCGCCGTTGCGGTCGAGATCAGCGTATTTCGCCAGCGCGCGCCCGGTTATGATCCTTACGACGCCGCGGCGCGTTCGTATGCCGTGCTGGCGAAAGCCTTCGACGAGGCGAAGATCATGAGATCGAACGGGAAGGCTCGAGGAGGAGCGAGTTGAGCGGATCGGAGCAGAAATCGTACCGGGTGGGGGTCATCGGCTTTGCCCATATGCACGTGAACGAGCTCGTCGACCGCTTCGCTTCGACCGGCCGTTCGCCGATCGTGGCCTGCGCCGATACGACGCCGAGCAAGCCTTCGCGCACCACGGTCGAAGGCAGCCGCAAGGCCAATCTCAAGCGAACGCTTGCGCTGCCGAACGGCCCGCGCCTCTACGAGGATTATCGTGAGCTTTTGAAAGGGGAAGAACTCGATATCGCGATCCTTTGCCCCGAAAACGCGCGGCACGCGGAGATCGCCGCGGCCGCCGCAGAACATGGCGTCCATGCGCTGACGGAAAAGCCGATGGCGGCGAGTCTCGAGGGCGCGCAAGCGATGGCGAAGGCGGCGAAGACAGCGGGCGTCAAGCTCGCGGTCAACTGGCCGATCGCGTGGTCGCCGGCGTTCCGCGCGCTGAAGAAACTCGTCGACGATAAAGCGATCGGCGATCTCTGGGAGGTCAGATGGCGCAATCCCGCTTCGCTTGGGCCGCTCGCTCATGGCAGTCTGCATCCCGGAGACACCGTCGTTTCGGGCTCGGTCTCGGACGCGGAAAAGAGCGCCGAGTGGTGGCATCAGGCAAAGGCAGGCGGCGGGGCTCTGCTCGACTACTCCTGCTACGGCGCCTGCCTTTCTGCTTGGCTGATGCTCGGGCGAGCGACCTCCGTGCTGGGGCTGACTGAAAATCTCAGGAGCCGCTATGGCGACGCGGAGGACAACGCGGCGATGATCGTGCGCTTTCCCGCGGGGCTGTCGATCCTTGAGGCCAGCTGGACGACGGTTCACAACGGCGGCGCGCCAGTGCTCGCTCTCTATGGGACCGAGGGGACCATCGCGGTTGAAGGCGGCGACATCCTCATCTATCGCGAGAAAGGTTCCAAGACGCCGAGCCGGGTCGAGAAGGGCGAAGCCTTGCCGCAGGGACGGGCGACGATCGCCGAGGAGTTCCTGCGGCATCTGGACACGTCTGAGCCTTTGCATCCGCTTCTCGACCTGCCGCTCAACCTCGCGACGATGGCGATCCTCGACGCAGGGATCCGCTCCGCGCGATCCGGAAAGAGCGAGCCTGTCGAGCGGACTTGAAGGAAGCCGGGCTTAAAAAGGGCAGGGTGGAATGACGCCGATCGGAATTGGGATTGTTGGCTGCGGGGACATCGCCCGGGCGCGATTTTTTCCTGTCGTCGCTCGGGCGACGGGCTTTGCCTTGCGCGGGCTCACGTCCCGGACGCTGGGGCCCTGCGAACCGCTCGCCAGGCAATATTGCGGAACGATCTACCCGGACCTCAACGCCCTCCTGGGTGCGAGCGAGGTTCAGGCTGTCATCATCGCAACGCCGCACCCCACCCATGCCGATCTCGCGATCCGTTGCCTGGAAGCGGGCAAGCATGTCCTCTGCGAAAAGCCGATGGCGACTTCGATCAGCGACGCCGCCCGGATCGAAGAGGCCGTCGCAAGATCGGAAAAGGTGTTCATGGCGCTTCCCTTCGACCGCAGTCCTGCGGTTGAGGAAGCCAAGCGTCTCATCGATTCCGGCGCCATCGGTCGGGTCACCATGGCCGACGCGGCGCTCGCGCATCGCGGCCCCAAACATGCGCCGTGGTTCTTCGACGTGAGGCAAGCTCACTGGGGGTGTCTGGCCGATCTCGGCGTCTACCTGATCAGCGAGTTGACCTACCTATTCGGACCGGCCCAATCCGTTCGGGGCAAGGTCGGTACGGTCTTCCCCGAGCGCCGGGATCAGGATGGCAAACCGATCGCGGCGACGGTCGATGACAACGCAGCCGCCGTACTCGAATTGCCTGACGGGATTCTTGCGACCGTGCGCGCCAACTGGTGCTCGCCCTCCGATCATCGCAACGTGATCCGCCAGACGCGCATCCATGGGACGTCGGGCATGATCTTCATCAATCTTGCCTCAAAGGAGGACCGGCTGGTCGTGTTTTCGCCGGAGCGCCCGGTTCCGGGCGCGGCGCCTGGCGAGTACGCGGGCATGACGAACTGCTATCGTCCGACGCTCACGTCGCTCGACGACGACCTCGAGATCATGCGCGCGTTCGAGGCCGAGATTCGGGCCGGCAAGAGCCGCGGCAACCTCTCGCGCGCGCGCCATGTGATCGAGGTCATCGACAGGATCTACGCATCATCCGCCTCCGGCCGCGCCGAAGCGATCAGGCCCCCATTGTGATCCGGTCGGCCTCCGCCCTGTCCCCGGCCGACATCGGCAGGACGATGGGGCTCCGGCGCGCCTCGGAGAGATAGACAGCCTTGATGACTTCGAGCGCCCGCACCGCGTCGGCGCCCGTCACGGTGGGCTCACGATCATCGAGGATCGCGCGAGCGAAATCGCGGAGCTGATCGGAGTGAAAGCCGGGAAAGCCCGGTTTGTTCCCTTCGGCGGCCGCCCACGCGCGCACGGTTTCCTCGGGTTCGAACGGCCATTGGTCGGTGATCGCCTGAGTGAGCTCGGGCCGCTCGGACAACCCAACCGTCACGCCGTTCGCGCCGTGGACCGCGAGACGGAAGCCCGGCGCCTCGTCGACCGATCGAAGCGTCGTCGTCGCGACGATCGAGGCCAGGGCGCCGTTCTCGAATCCAACCACCGCGCAGGACGTGTCCTCGACGTCGATGTAGTCGCCGTGCTTGAGCGTTCCCCATCGGCCATAGACTTCATTGGGGACCCCCACCATCCAGAGCAGCATGTCGATCATGTGGATCGCCTGGTTCATGAGCGCGCCGCCGCCTTCTCCCTTCCAGGTCCCGCGCCAGGCGTCGCGGGCAAAATAATCGCGGTCGCGGCCGAGAAGGGCGACGCATTCGGCGACGGTCACGCGCCCGATCCGCCCCTCGACGATCGCCGAATGCATGCGCTGGGCCGCGGGAAAGAAGCGCCGCTGGAAGACGCCCCCGAGCTTCACGCCGTGCGCGCGGGCCGTCTCGAGCAGTGTATGCGCCTCGTTGAGAGAGACCGTGATCGGCTTCTCCACGATCGTGCTAACGCCCCGCTTCATCGCCGCTATCGCAGGAGCGAAATGAGCTTTGTGGTCGGTGGCGACGGTGACGGCGTCGAGCGCGACCGCATCGAGCATCGTATCGGCGCTGGCGAAGGCGTTCGCAAGCCCGTGCTCCCTGGCGACCGAGCGGGCGCGGTCGATGTCGGTGTCGCAGACCGCGACAAGCTCGGCTTCCTCGAGAAGCTCGATCGCCTTGGCGTGAACCTTGCCAATCCCCCCGCAACCGACCAGCCCAAACCGAACCTTCTTCGTCATCCCGTCGCCTATCTCTGTCCCGGAGTCAGTCGTCTTCGAGGCTCACGCGGCTGCTCCGCCAGCGCGCGCGAAAAGACTTCCGCACCGCGCTCTCGGGCGTTTGAATCGTGAGGCCGCCGTCCACCGTCAGCACGATTCCGGTCACGAAGGCGGCCTCATCCGAAGCGAGATAGATCGCCGCATTGGCGATGTCCTCCGGCGTCCCCCATCGGCCGATCGGATAGTTGTCGCGCATAGACCGGGCCTCCTCCGCGTCGAGCTGGCTGGCCGCGCTCGCAGTAAAGATGGCCCCGGGCGCAATGGCGTTGGCGCGGATTCCCCTGGGGCCATAGTCGAGCGCGATGTTGCGCGTAAGGGCGTTGATGGCGGCCTTGCTGGCGGCATAAGGGACAAAGCTCGGGTTTGCGACCGTTGCATTGACGGAGGAGATGTTGACGAAGGCGCCGCCGCCCGCGGCGATCATACGCGGAATGAAGGTCTGGCAACTGAAATAGACCGATTTCAGATTCGTCCGCATCGTCTCGTCCCATTCCTCTTCGGGGACGTCGAGGATGGGAGCGAAGCGGCCGGTCGCGGCGCTGTTGACCACGATATGGACACGCCCGCGGTCGGCGACCGCTGTGATCTCGTCCCACAGGGCCTTACGCCCCACGTCGCCATGCAAGGCGGCGAGAAGCCGGCCGGACGTCCTGAGATCGGCGGCCGTTTCCTCGAAGGCGCGATTGGCGAAGCCGGCGAGGATGAGATCGGCGCCCTCGCGGGCGAAAGCGCGCGCGATCGCGCTTCCGATTCCGGGGCCGATCCCGGTGATGACGGCGGCCTTGCCGGCGAGACGGTCCATATTGGCCTGACCGGCGCGGGTCACGCCGCCGGCGCGGGTTCGGGCGCGCTGACTGCAGGCGATATGCTCTGACCGTCGATCCATACGCCCTTAAGTTCGAGCTTGGGTCCAAGCTTGACAAGACAGGCGCGCGCGCCCGCTTCGATGCGACCAAGATCGCGGCGGCCGAGATAGTCCGCCTGCCGGGTCGAGGTCATCTCGACCGCCTCGTCGAGGCCGACGCCAAGCTGGACCAGGTTCCGGAAAGCGTCGAGCATGGTGATGGCGCTGCCCGCGAGCGTCGTCCCGTTCATCAGCGTAATGCGCCCGCCCCTCTTGATGACTTTGCGCCCCCCCCACTCGAACTCGCCATCGGGGAGGCCCGCCGCGCTCGCGTCGGTGATCGCGTAGAGGCGGGGGATCGCGCGTCGCGCGGCAAGCACGACCAGAGGATCGACATGGATCATGTCGCAGATCATTTCGGCATATTCGGCCTTCGCGAGGGCGTAGGTCGCGACGCCTGGCGCGCGATGCTCGAGGCCGGTCATCGCGTTGAAGAGGTGGGTGAAGCCGCAGCAGCCCCAATGGAAAGCGTGGGCCAGCTCGTCGGGCGTGGCGACGGTGTGGCCGGCCTGCACGCGGCACCCCGCCCGCGTCAACGCTTCTACGACGCCCCGTCCGCCCGGGATTTCCGGGGCGACAGTCGCGACCGCGATGCGATATTGCCGGGCCCACCGCGCCGCGAGTTCCGGATCACCCGCAAGCATGAGGCTCACATCCATCGCGCCGGGCCTCTTCGGATTGACGAAGGGGCCTTCGAGATGGGCGCCCACCACGACGGGCTCGCCCGCCCGGCGATCGGCGGCGATCGCGGTTATCGCCGCCAGCGCCTCCTCGATCCTCGCGACGGGGCCGACCGCGGTCGTCGGCGCCATGGCGGTCGTGCCGTGCGAGGCATGGTAGCGGATGAAGGCGCGGATT
>DATGHB010000105.1:0-6084 GCA_035308265.1 Roseiarcus sp. | reverse complement strand
CTCTTTCCCTTGGCTCGCCTGTCGCCGGCTGGGCCGCCATTCGGGCGGGCGCGGCGGAAGCAACCATCGGCGAGGCGTCCACCGGCGAGGACTGGCGCCCCCATCCGAACAGTTTCTGGATCACGCTGCGGTTGTCGGCTGGGGCGGCCGCTGGAGCGGGGAGCCGCGCGACCGCCGTCTCGGGCCTGGACGCACGGCGCTCGGGCGCTTGAGGTTCAGTGGGCGCGGCGAGCTCGGGCGGCCGAGGCGGCGGCAAAGGGAAGCTCTCGGTCTCGCTGATCTCGGGCAAGTCGCGCGCCGGCGGTTGAGCCAGACTGGCTGCCGGCGGGATCGCCGCCGCCGGACCGGGAGCGGGTGTGAAAGGTTCGAGGCTCGGCAGTGGGATCGGCGGGGGAGCGAGGCGCGGGGCGGCTTCGAGGCTCGCCACCTGCGCCGGTCGCGCCGCCCCGACGGGAGGCTTCAACTTGGCGAGCACGCTTGCGTCGATGACAATGTCGCGGAAGGGCTTCGACACCGCTCGGGTCGCCGGCGCCGGCGTCAAGGAGGCCGCGTCGGGAGCGCCCGAACCGCGCCAATGCAACAGCCACACGCCAAGGGCCCCGGCGAGGACCACCGCGGCCGCGCCAGGAAGGATTTTCAGGAGAACCCGCCGAGGACTATCCCCGCCCTCAAACGAAAGGTCGTCGAATGTTGCGTCGAGTCCGTTCATCCCCCGCCCTACGCATAACGCCGCACAACTGAATCAAATTAGCGCGCACGCGTTGAGCCTTTCTTAACGCAGTCCGCCGCCCGGCGCCAAGCCCCGGCGGGGGCGCTGTTCAACAAGATTCTATTTCCATTTCAACAATGTGCAGAATAAGGGTGCCGGCGATCGCGGGCTGCCTTGCCTGATCGCGGACGAACCGGTCGGGATATGCTGGACGGCGGCCGGCATTGGCGTCAAATCTTGCCGTATATTTGCCTCGGCGGTTCTCCTTTATTTGCAGTCATTGGTCTCTGACGGCCTGGCGCAGAAGGCGGGAGGCCGGCTGCGAGGCAGCGCCGCTTGCGCAAGGCTGCAGCATGATGCGATAAAATTGAACCAGCGCCGTCATCCCGGCCCAAAGGTTATGATTTTCCAGGAGGTCTCGCTCATGGACGCGTCTTTGCGACCGGCCGGACCCGACATGCGGACGGCCATACGCAAAGAGGTGCTCGCGCGTTTCGGCACGACCGAGGACCCCCGCCTGCGCGAGATCATGCTGAGCCTGATCGGGCACCTGCACGCTTTCGTGGGCGAAACGAAGATCACCTGGGCGGAATGGGAGCGCGCCATGGCGTTCTTCGCGACCGCGGCCGGGGTGACCGGGCCGGGGCGCAACGAATTCATCGCGCTTTCGGATTCGATCGGCCTCAGCATGCAGGTGCTCGCGGCGTCGCAGCCCAAGCCGGCGGGAGCGACCATCCCGACGCTGATCGGGCCGTTCTTCATCGACGACGCGCCGGTGTTCCCGGCCGGGGCGGACATCGCCAACGGCGCCTCGGGCGAGCCGCTGTATGTGTCCGGACGCGTGCTCGACACGTTGGGCCGGCCGGTCGCGGACGCGGTCATCAACGTCTGGCAGTCCGACGATCGCGGCCTCTACGACGTGCAGGACAATTTCGACCCGGCGTCGATGTGGGGCCGCGGCCGGATCGCCTGCGATCCCGAGGGGCGGTACGCGTTCTGGAGCGTGATGCCGACCGCCTATCCGGCGCCGATGGACGCGGCGCTCGGCGAACTGATCCACGCGACGACGAAGCGCTGGTGGCGGCCCGCGCATCTGCATTTCGCGATCCAGACCCGGACCGCCGACCCGCTGGTGACGCATATTTTCGTGCGGGGCAGCGACCACATCGACGAAGATGTCGCCTTCGGCGTCCGCCCCGCGCTGGTCGCCGACTTCCTCGCGCATTCGCCGGGCCCGGCGCCGGACGGGAAGCGGATGGACCGGCCGTTCCGCACGCTGGACTATGATTTCGTGCTGACCCGCGGTGGGGAATAAGCGCTGGAGATCTCACGCGGCGAATGGCGCCCTCGCGCCCAACCGCGCCTCACTCCGGCCCGCTCGCCAGCGGCGGCGGGCGCGCGAGCCCCATTCCGCCTGCGAGCCGTCACGGAGGCCCGTAACCTTGCCGCCGGCCTCCGGGAAGCCTACCGCCAAGCCTGCTGCCCGGCCGCCCGGCGCGACGCCTGGGCGTACCGGGCCCTGGCGCGCGGCGTCGGCCGGACCTCGACCCGTTCGGCGAGGAGCGCGCGCGCCAGGCTCCACTGGCCGGACCGCTCGGCCGCCGCGATCAGGGTCAGGTTGACGATGTCGCGCTGGGCGTGGCTGCCGCCGATGCGGAACGCTTGCCCCCGGACGGGCAAGATCTCATCGACCGCGCGGGTGAAATCGCCGCGGGCGAAGGCGAGCGCGCCCTCGATCAGGCGCCGGCCGACCTCGGCCGTCACCCGCCGGTTGTCGCCCGAGCCCAGCCGCTGATAGCCGTCGAGCGACCGGCTGAGGCGGATGGCGTGGTCCGGGTCTCCCGAGCGGGCGACGGCGAAGGCGCAATGCAGGTCGTTGAAGGCGAGCACATGGTCGTCGACATGGGCCATCCATGCGTCGGCGACCGCCGCCCAGCGGTCGCCGACGTCGATTCCCTCGAGCTCGAGCCGCCACAGGAGCGAAGCGGCGTCGATACGGTCGAGGGTCGCGCCGTCGGCGAGCTTCAGCGGGGTCAGGCTGTCGTAGTCGGCGAGAACCTCATCGAACCGCCCCTGCTCGATCAGGAAGAGCCCCAGATGCCAGCCGTTGTGGTGGGCCATGAAATGGGCATGGCTCCAGTCCGCCCGGGTGGCCCTGAGGAAGGCCAGGCCCTCCTCGCGCCGGTTCGCGGTCTCCATCACATGCGCCAGCGCATGGGTCGCCCAGGCGTCGCGCGGATTCGAGGCGAGCGCCTCGCGGCCGAAGGCCTCGGCGCGCTCAAGGTCGCCCGTCTCCTCGAGCCCGAAGGCGTAAAGCCCGAGGACGAAGCTCATGAGCGGATTGTCGCGGTCCCACGCTGGCAGGACGCGCTCTGCGCAGTCGCGGATCGCGGTCGAGCGGCCAAGAAAGTAATTGCCGTCCTCGGCCAGGCGCAGGGCGAGCGCGTCCGTTGGATGATCGGCGAGAATCGCCTCCAAGCCCAGGATCGCCCGCGAGGTCTCGCCGTCAGCCCATTGCCTTGCGGCGGCGAAATGGCGCCGCTCGCGCTCCGAGGCGCAGCCGAGCGCCGCCTCCGCCGCGCGGAGCGCGCTCACGACCTCCGGATGGTCGCCGCGAAAGCCGCCGATCATATAAAGGGCCGCGATCGCGACGCTGCCCAGCGCGAAACCGGGATCGCGCTGAACCGCGGTCTTGAGCACGCCGACCGGATCGCCGGTCAGCCCGTAATAGTCGGCGATCGCGCGATCGAACGCCGCGGCGGACTGGGCGCTGCCGGCGAGCTCGAGCCCCTGCTGGTCCTTGGCCATTTGATCAGTCCTTCGCCGGCCACGATAACGCGAGGAGATCGCCGCCGAAACCGGACCTCGCCTTCTGCGAAGGCATTCGATCGGGGCGCTTCTTTTCGTCGCGCATGCGCGGCTAAAATGGCGGCGGGAAGGCGAAACGAGGGAATCGTCCGGATGAAGGGCAAGACCATCGTCGCCACCGGCGCGACCTCGGGCATCGGCGAAGCCGCCGCGCTCGCGCTTGCCGGGATGGGCGCCCGGGTGGTCCTCGTCGCGCGCGACGACGCGCGCGGGCAGGCGACGATGGGCAAGATTGAAGCGAAAGCGCCGGGGCTCGGCCATGCGCTGCATCTCGCCGATCTTTCCAGCATGGCGGAAACGCGCCGGGCCGGCGCGGCGATCGCCGCCAGCGAGAAGCGCGTCGATGTGCTGATCAACAACGCCGGAGCCCTCTTTTCCCGCCGGCAGGTCACGCCCGAGGGCCTCGAACGCACCTTCGCCCTCAACCACATGGCCTATTTCATGCTGACGGAGGCGCTGCTCCCGACGCTCATCGCTTCCCCTCCCGCCCGGATCGTCTCCACTTCGTCCACGGCCCATGAGCGCGCGACGCTCGATTTCAACGACCTGCAGAACTCTAGGGGCTACAACGGCTTCAAGGCCTATGGCCGCTCCAAGCTCGCCAATATCCTGTTCACCCGCGAGCTCGCCCGACGCCTGGCCGGCATGGGAGTGACGGCCAATTGCCTCCATCCCGGCGTCGTCGCAACCCGGTTCGGCTCTTCAAGCGGCGGCGTGGTCGGCCTTCTGATCCCGTTCTTAAGGCCATTCTTTCTTTCGCCCGAGAAGGGCGCCGACACCATCGTCTACCTCGCCTCGTCGCCGGAGGTCGCGGACGCGACCGGCGCTTATTTCGTCAAGCGCAAGATCACGGCGCCGTCCGTGGCGGCGCGGGATGATGCGGCGGCGAAGAGGCTCTGGGAGGCGAGCGAGGCGCTGGCCCGCGAAAGCGCATCGCGCATCAGCTGAGAGGCCCGGCGCGCGCCTCGTCAAGCGGGGAGGAGGCGTTGGCGCAACTCCCTTGCTCGCGCCGGTTCCGACGCTTGCCAGGCCTCGAGCGCCCGAACTTGCGCGAACCATCTTTGCAAATGCTTGTAGCCAGTGACGGGAAGCTCAGCCTTTTCCGTGTGCATGAGGGGGGCCGCGATAGCCAGATCGGCGAGGGTCAGCCTGTCCTGGGCGATCCATCGCCGGTCAGCCAGGTGTCCGTCGAGCACAAGCGCGGCCGCCGCGAGCAGCGCCTCGCCTCGCGCGATCTCGGTAGGATCGGGTCCGCCGACGCCGCCAACCATTCTCTTCGAGACCCGCTCCCGGCTGATGAAGCCGACCGCCGGGGTGAAATGATAGGCGCACCAGAACAGCCAGCGACCGACATCGGCGCGCGCCTGGGCGTCCTTGGGATAGAGCGTCTGCCCGTCGTTCAGGTCCGCAAGGTACTGCATGATCGCGTGTGATTCCCAAAGGCGGAATTCGCCGTCGACGAGCAGCGGAACCTTGCCGTTCGGATTCATCCGGAGATAGGCCTCGGTTCGATGCTCGCCCGTGAGGAGATCCACGACGGCGAGGTCGAGCTTCGCCTCCAGCAGGATCGCGGTCAGAAGGACGCGGCGGGAATTGGCGGAGGTTGGATAATAGTAGAGGCGCATGGCAGCTCCGGCGATCGGCCGCGCGACGGCTACGCCGGTGCAATCGGGCGCGGCAATCCGATTCCTGCTCCGGTCTTCGGGTGTTCAGCGGAGGCGGCGCGGCCTCTACTTCTTTTTCGCCGCGCCGCGCCGCCAGGCCATTTCCAGCGCGGCCTTTAGCTCCGGCTCGCTCAAGGCCGCAAGCCGCGCGCGAGTCCACCCCCGCCGCCCCCAGGCGTTCTCAAGCGCCGCAAAGGCGTCGGGCGCGACCGCGCATTTGAGCGCCTGTTCGTCCGGCGCGAACTTGATGTTGGCGGTGAGTTCATCCGCCGCAAGCGTCGCGAACGTGACCCGCGCCTTGAAGGCGCGCCGGTCGAAGTGCTGGTATTCGGCGGCGCCGGGAAGCGCAAGCGCAATACGGCGGAAATCGGCGGCGTCGGCCATCGAGCGACGTTGGCCGGAATTGAAAAGAAGCGCAAGCTGGCAACGGTGCGCAACCGGGGCGCGGGAACGCAATCCTTGGCCGCGAGAAGCGCCGCGGGAGGGAGGATGAGGATGGGCGAGACGGGCTGGGACAGGGTCAAGACGGTCCTGCGGGTCACCAGCGGCAATTTCCTTGAAATGTATGACTTCTTTCTGTTCGGCATCTACGCCCGGCAGATCTCGGCGACATTCTTCCCGAGCGACGATCCCTACGCCTCGCTGATGGCGACTTTCCTGAGTTTCGCGGCCGGGTTTGCGATGCGCCCGATCGGCGCCCTGGTGCTGGGGCCGTACGTCGACCGCATCGGCCGGCGCAAGGGCCTGATCCTCACCCTCTCGATCATGGCCTGCGGCACCATCCTGATCGCCTTCGTGCCGTCCTATGCGACCATCGGCGTGCTCGCCCCGGTTCTGGTGGTG
>DATGHB010000104.1:0-4622 GCA_035308265.1 Roseiarcus sp. | reverse complement strand
GTCCGTGACCGCGACCGTATCCTCCAGCTTGATGAAGCCGCGACGCGGGTGCACGAGCGTCGTCTCGATCGAGATGACCATGCCCTGTTCAAGCGGTCGGTCGGCGTCATAGGCCGGATAGCGGATCGGCCCGTGACTCGTGAGCCGCGGCGCCTCGTGGCTGACAAGGCCCATCCCATGCGCCACAAACTCGATCGAATTCGCGCGCGACGATCGTTCCAGCGCCTCGCCGGCGCTGGCGTAAATATCGCCGCCCCTCGCGCCGGCGCGGATTGGCTTTCGCGCGGCCATCTGAACTTCGTCCACATCGCCCAAGAGGTCTTCGAGTTCGCTGTCGGGTTCACCCTGGATCGCCATCCGGCAGAGGTCGCCGATATAGCCCTTGTAGTTGCCCCCGGAATCGAGCGACAGGATGTCGCCTGGGCCCCAGACCTCATCCGAAGGCGCGCGATTGAGGCTCGTTCCGGCGGTGAGCAGGCAGTATTCGAAGGTGAGGCCGCGATTCACTTCTTCCCGGCGAAGCGCTTCGACGAGTTCCTTTTTCGTCGCGCCTGGCCCATGCGAGGCGATCACCGCGAGCATGGAATCGACCACGAGCTCAGATGCGGTCCGGATCAGGTCCAGCTCCTCCGGGGTCTTGCGGGCCCGCAGGCGCTCGAGCGGTAAATGCGCCTCGACGAACTTAACCTCGGGGAGTTCGCGAGCCATGAGCTCCGCCGCATCGGCGGGCAGAAACGCGCGCTCGACGCCGACGCGTTTCACGTTCGGGGCGAGCTTGCCGAGATGATCGATGGCGAGTTGCGTGGCGTCGAGGGTTGCGCCAGCGGTTTGGAAGGTCGGCGTCCAGAACTTGCCGAGGTCCTTCTCGTAGGATTCCATCCCGTGCCCGATATAGGTCGATTGCTCCGGGCGCCCTTTGACATAGACCAGCAGGGGCAGATAGCGGCTGACGCCGATCGCGTCGAAATGATCGAAGAAGAAGAACCGGTAGCCGCCGAACAGATATTGGATGTTGTGCTTGGACGAGATCACCACGGCGTCCATGCCGGCCTCGTCGAGGAGACTGTCAAGGCGTGGGCTGTCAAACGGCAGCGGAGCAGCTCCGGCGGTCGCCGGCAGTGAGCTCGGGCTTTCATTCATGACTTCCTCCTCGCGCGATCCGGCGCCCCTCATGTTAGCTTAAGACAGCGAAATTGTCCCGTCCGCCTCTCTCTTGCCAAGGGCGCGCCGAATCCCCATCATCGCCCGCCCCATCAAAACCAAGGCGGATCCCATGCTCCCGGCCGGCGCCAAAGGCGTCTTTCCCATCGCGCCGACGCCGTTTCTCGCCGACGGCAGGATCGACGCGGCGAGCGTCGATCGCATGATCGATCATTACCTCGCCGCCGGCGCCGATGGCTGCACCATTCTCGGGATTATGGGCGAAGCGCCGAAGCTCGATCTCAACGAGGCGATCGGCTTCGTCGCCGCTTGCGTCAAGCGCGCGCCGAACCTGCCGTTCATCGTCGGCGTCTCCGCGCCCGGCTTCGCGGCGATGCGGGCGCTCGCCCACGCCGCGATGGCCAGGGGCGCGGCTGCGGTCATGATCGCGCCGCCGCCGTCGCTGCGCACCGACGACCAGATCGTGACCTATTACGCGCAAGCCGCCGACGCGATCGGGCACGACGTTCCTTTCGTCATTCAGGACTATCCGTTGACCCTCAGCGTCGTCATGACTCCGGACGTCATCCGCCGGATAGTCACCGACAACCCGTCCTGCGCCATGCTGAAGCACGAGGACTGGCCGGGCCTCGAGAAGATTTCGGCGCTGAGGCGGTTCGAGAAGGAGGGGAAATTGCGCCGGGTGCCGATCCTCACCGGCAATGGCGGGCTTTTCCTCGACTTCGAGATGGAGCGCGGGGCCGACGGGGCGATGACCGGCTACGCTTTCCCGGAAATGCTGATCGACGTCGTGCGCCTCACGCGCGAAGGCAGGCGCGACGAGGCGCACGACCTCTTCGACGCCCATTTGCCCCTTGTCCGCTATGAGCAGCAGCAGGGCGTGGGCCTCGCCGTCCGGAAATATGTGATGATGAGGCGCGGCATTATCGCGACTGACGCGCAGCGCAAGCCGGCCATCAGCCTGAGCGCGACCGCGAAGGCCGAAGTCGACTATCTCCTCCAGCGTCTGGCGCGCCGTGACCCGCGCGCTGCCCAGCTCATCTTGGCGGCGGAATGAGCTTCGATGCGCTTAGGTCTGGCGCGCGGCGAGACTTGCGCGCCGCCGCGACCGATCAGCCGAGATATTCCATGATATAGAGCCCGGCGCCGCTCCAGTCGGTGCAGTAGCAAAGGCCGTTCCTGTCGACGAATACGTCGGCCGAGTGCAGCACGACCGGGCGGTTCGGCCGGGGATCGACGAGCTTCTTCGGCGCCGGGGGCACGCAGGCGCCGACTTCGACCGGCCGGAAGGGATCGGCGATGTCGTAGACCCTGACGCCGGCGTTCTGATAGGTGGCGAAGATCAGGGTCGAGCTCTGGAACGAGCCGGGCCGGTTCTCGTGGACATTATGCGGGCCGAAATGGCCGCCGACCGCGACATAGTCCCGGTCGTCCGGCAATGGGAAGGTCGCGACGCTGATCGGGTTCGACTTGACTTGGTTGTCGAACACCCAGATCGGCTTGAAACCGTCCTCCATGTTGTCGAGCACCGCTTCATCGAGGACGATCAGCAGATTGCGGTCCGGAAGCGGCAGGCAATTGTGGGTGCCGCCGCCGAACGGCGGCGACCAGACCCGATGGACGATGAGCTTCGGGTTGGCCTTGTCGGACACATCGACGCTGGCGAGGCACCCGTCGCGCCAGGCGCAATAAGCGATGTCCTCGGCGACGATCGCATGGTGGAGGCCATAGCGGCCCGTTTCGAGCGGCCAGTTCGCTGCCTCGCCCGCCTTGAGATTCATGCCCGGCAGCCAGTAGCGGCCGACAATTTCCGGCTTGGCGGGGTTCTTCATGTCGATGATGACGAGGATATAGTCGGAAAAGCCGTCGATCATCGCCGAAGCGTAGGCCCACCGTCCGCCGACGTACCAGATGCGATGAAGCCCCGCGCCCTCGACCGGCATGAAGCCGATCTGGCGCGGCGACGTGGGCTTCGAAATGTCATAGACCGCCATTCCCGCCGACCAGTCGCGTTTCGTGTCTGAGACATGCGCCCCATGGGAGCCGGATTTGGGCTTGTAGTAATTGCGCTCGTCCGCCATCTCGGCTTGCGCGAACATGTCGCGGCCGTGAACGAGCAGCAGCAGATCGTCGTGGACCTGCAGATGCAGGCTCCAGGTGTTGGGAGGGTTCTGGACGTAGGCGACCGCCTTCGGATCGCGCGGATCGCGCACGTCGATCACCGAAAAGCCCTTCGAGCAGACATGGCCGATATAGGCGTAGCCGTTCCTGACCATGATCTGCTGGCCGTCGGAGCGGCCCGCCTGATCGGAATGGCCGATCAGGCGCATGGCCTTCGCGTAGCTTGGCTTGAGCTTATCGGCCGCGGTCATCCGCGAATTCTCCCTTAGCCCTTGTATTCGACGATATAGAGGCCGGCGTTGAAGTCGGTGACGTAGCAGAGCGCGTTCTTGTCGACGAACACATCGGCCGAATGGAGGACGATCGGGCGATTGGGCCTGGGATCGACCCAGGTCGCGGGCGGCGGCGGCACGAACGCGGCCACCTCCTTCGGCCGGAACTGGTCCTTGATGTCGTACACGCGCAAGCCCGCATTCTGGTAGGTGGCGAAGATCAAGTCCTCGCTGACGAAGCTGCCTGGGCGGTTTTCGTGGACGTTGTGCGGCCCGAAATGGCCGCCGACCTTGAGATAGTCCTTGTCCGACGGCGCGGGGAAGGTCGAGATGCTGATCGGGTTGGCCTTCACCTGATTGTCGAAGATCCAGATCGGCTTGAATCCATCCTCCTGATTGTCGAGCACCGTCTCGTCGACGACGACCAAGAGATTGCGCTTGGGCAGCGGCAGCGCGTTATGGGTGCCGCCGCCGAACGGCGGCGCCCAGACCTTGTGGACGATAAGCTTCGGCTTGGCCTTGTCCTTGACGTCGACCACCGCGAGGCAGGCGTCGCGCCAGCTGCAATAGGCGATGTCGTCGCGGATGATGGCGTGGTGAAGCCCGAACCGTCCGTTCTTCGTCGGCCAGTTGGCCTTCTCGCCGGCCGCGACGTTCATCCCCGGCAGCCAGTACTTCCCGGCCATGACCGGCTTCTTCGGGTTCTCCATGTCGATGGTGATGAGGATATAGTCGGAGAACCCGTCAATGAGCGCCGATGCGTAGGCCCACCGCCCGCCGACATACCACATGCGATGCAGGCCGGTTCCCTCGACGGGCATGAACCCGATCTGCTTGGGATCCCCAGGTTTCGAGATGTCGTAGACCGCCATGCCGGCCGACCAGTTGCGCTGGGCGGCTTCGGGTTTGGCGTGGTGATCGACCGAGCCTTTATAATAGGCCTTCTCGTCGCTGAGCTCGGCTTGGGCGAACATGTCCTTGTTGTGGATGACCAGGAGAAGGTCGTCATGCGCCTGAAGGTGAAGCGTCCAGGTGTTGGGCGGCGCGGCGACATGCTTCACATATTTC
>DATGHB010000103.1:0-3104 GCA_035308265.1 Roseiarcus sp. | reverse complement strand
TTCGCCCCGCCCGGTTTCAGGGAGAAGCCGACGCTCAGGCGCTCGAACGCTTTCGCCATCGTAGGCGACGAATGCCGCATGGTGCGGGCGGGTGTCGGACTCCTCGATATCGCCTCCTTCTCGCGTTACGAAGTGACCGGCGCCGAGGCCGAGCGCTGGCTCGACTGGATGACGGTCGCCCGCCTCCCCAAGCCTGGCCGCGCGCGCCTTGCTCCCATGCTGTCCGAGACCGGCAGGCTCAAGGGCGATCTCACCGTCATCAACTGGGGCGACGGGACCTTCTGGATCGAGGGCTCCTATTACCTTCGCCAATGGCACATGCGCTGGTTCGCTCAGCATGCGCGCGAAGGCGTCAGTGTCCGCGACATTTCCGACGACGTGATCGGCTTTGCGCTCTCCGGCCCGAAATCGCGGGACGTGCTCGCGCGCGTCACCCATCAGGACGTATCGAACGCCGCCTTGCCGTTCATGGGCGCGGCGATCATGGACATTGGCCTTGTGCGGGCCAAGGTCGCGCGCCTCTCGGTCACCGGCGAACTCGGCTACGAGATCAACTGCCGCGCGCTCGAACACGCGAGCCTGCGCCGGACCTTGCTTGAGGCCGGACGCGACCTGGGCTTGAGGGAGTACGGCTACAACGCGCTTCTCGCGCTCAGACTCGAGAAGAGCTTCGGCATCTGGTCGGCCGAATTCACCCAGGATCGTACGCCGCGCATGACCGGCATGGACCGCTGGATCGCGTGGGACAAGTGCGATTTTCTCGGCCGCAAGGCGGCGCTCGCCGAAAACAAGGGACCCCCGCCCGAGCGCCAACTCGTCACCCTCGAGATCGACGCGCTCGACGCGGACGCCGCCGGCTACGAGCCGGTCTGGCGATCCGGCGCGATCGTGGGCTTCGTGACCTCGGGCGGCTACGGCCACACGCTTGGCAAGAGCCTGGCGATGGCGCTCATCGCGCCGGAAGCGGCCGCCGTCGGCTCGGAGCTCAGCGTCCATATCGTCGGCGCCGAGCGCAAGGCGCGCGTCATTAAGCCCTCGCCCTACGACCCTTCCGGCAGGGCGATGCGGGCATGACCGCCCGGGCGTTCGCGGCGAAGGCGCGATCGGGCGCTGTCAAGGCGACACGCGCGGACTGGCTCGATCTCGCCTTGAGCGCGCTCGCCACGGACGGCGTCGACCATGTCACGGTGCTTGGCCTCGGCGAGAAGCTCGGCGTGTCGCGGTCCAGCTTTTATTGGTACTTCAAGAATCGCGACGAATTGCTCGACGCCTTGCTCGACCGCTGGGAGAAGCTCAACAGCCGCTCGGTCCTCGATTCCGCCGAAGCGCCCGCAGCGAGCGTCAACCACGCGGTGTTGAACGTCTTTCGGCTCTGGGTCAATCCGGCGATCTTCAGCCCGCGGCTCGATTTCGCCGTCCGCGACTGGGGGCGCCGTTCGGCTCATGTTAGGAAGGCCATCGAGCGCGCCGACCGCTTGAGAACCGAGGGCCTTACAGCGATGTTCGTGCGCTTCGGCTATGAGGATACGGACGCATTCGTGCGGGCCCGCGTGCTCTACTCGATGCAGATCGGCTATTGGGCGCTCGACCTCCGCGAGCCCATGGAGGCGCGGCTCAAATTCACGCCCCACTACCTCAAGGCCTTCACCGGCGTCAGCCCAAGCGAAGCGGAACTCGGCGCCTTCCGCGCCTATGCCCGTGCCCATGCGCATCTCACGGATTTCGCGCCTTCGCGGGGGCGCCCATGAGCGGGGGTTATTCGGCCTTCGCCCTTCTGCGTCATGGCCTCTCCGGCCACAAAGGCTGGCCGCAGGCCTGGCGCAAAGCGGCTCCTAAGCCCGCTTACGACTTCGTCATCGTCGGCGGTGGCGGGCACGGGCTCGCGACCGCCTATTACCTCGCCAAGACCCATAAGAAGTCCCGGGTCTGCGTGATCGAGAAGGGCTGGCTTGGCGGCGGCAACACCGGCCGCAACACCACCATCGTGCGGTCGAACTACTTCTATCCCGAATCGGTCGCCCTCTACGACCTCGCGCTCCGCCTCTATGAGGGTCTATCGCGCGAACTCAATTTCAACGTGATGCTGAGCCAGCGCGGCATCCTCAATCTCGCCCATACGCAAGCCGATCTCGAGATCGCCGCCCGCCTCGTGAACGCCATGCAGCTCAACGGCGTCGACGCCGAGCTCTGGGGTCCGGACGAGGTCCGCGAGAAGCTGCCGCTGATGACCCAGTCGCTCGATTCCCGTTATCTGCCAAACGGCGGCGTCTGGCAGCGCCGCGGCGGAACCGCCCGGCACGATGCGGTCGCTTGGGGCTATGCGCGCGCCGCCGACAAGCTCGGCGTCGACATTGTCGAGAATTGCGAGGCTTTGGGCTTCATCGTCGAGAACGGCGCCTGCGCCGGGGTCGAGACGACCATGGGCGAGATTCGCGCCGAGGCGGTCGGGGTCGCGGTCGCCGGCCATTCCTCGCAACTCATGGCCAAGGCGGGCGTCAGGCTGCCGATCCATTCCTATACCCTGCAGGCGATGGTGAGCGAGCCGGTGAAGCCCTGCCTCGACATCGTTCTCCTGCATATCGGGACCGGCGTCTATGCGAGCCAGTCCGACAAGGGCGAGATCGTGTTCGGCGGCGGCCTCGACCGCATTCCCTCCTACGGCCAGCGCGGCTCGCCGCCGATGCAGGAGACCGTGGTCTCCGGCCTGCTCGACGCGTTCCCGGCCTTCGGCCAACTGAAGCTGATGCGCCAATGGGGCGGCATCGTCGACGTCGTCCCGGACTCGTCCCCGATCATCGGCCCTGCGCCGGTCAAGGGTATTTTCCTCAACTGCGGTTGGGGAACCGGAGGTTTCAAGGCCATTCCCGCCGGCGGAACGCTGCTCGCGCATCTCATGGCGACCGGCTCGCACCACGAGATCAGCCGCCCATTCGATCTGTCGCGTTTTCCCGCCGGGCGCCTCGTCGACGAGGCCGCTGGCTCAGGCATCGCTCACTAAGAGGGAGACCGCCCATGTACATCGCCATGAATCGCTTCAGGGTCATGAAGGGCGCCGAGAGCGCGTTCGAACAGGTGTGGCTCTCGCGCGACACCCATCTCGACCG
>DATGHB010000102.1:0-5614 GCA_035308265.1 Roseiarcus sp. | reverse complement strand
GCCGAGGCGCTCCTCCTCGCGCTTGCGGATGTGGCCGGGCGTCTCGTAGCGCTCGAGCTGGCCAAAGTTTTTGGTGAAGGCGATCTGCTGCTCGTCGGTGAGGTCTTGGCCGTGAAAGACGATGACCGCATGCCGCTCCATCGCGGCGTCGATGGCGCGGACGTCGGCTTCGCTGAGGGGCGCGGCGCAGTCGATCCCGCTGACTTCGCCCGCGAATGCGCCGGGAATTGAAACGACGACGACGGGCATGCGGGTCTCCGTTGACGAACCGCGCGCGCTCGAAGCGCGTGGCGCTTGGAAATTGTGGCTCACGGAAATTATGGCGCCGCCCCGGGCCGGGGCGTTAGCTTTTTTTCTTCTCTGGGCTAAGATCGGTCTCACACCCGCTCGTGTCAGGCGCGGCGTCAAGAGACGCCGAGGCAGGCCCCGGCTGACAGAACGCGCGTTTTTGCGCGAGAGGAGGAAACCGTATGAGTGACAAACCGAAGCGGTCGGCGCGAGTGGTCCCAAGCCGCCGACAGGTGCTGGCGGGAGGGATCGGCGCCGCGACCGCGATCTCCGGCTTCCCCTTCGTCTCCCGCGGCTACGCCGCGCAGACCCTCAAGTTCTGGCAGTTTTATGGGCCTGGCGGCGGCGTCGCGACCCAGGACAAGTGGTATCAGAACGTGGTCAAGGGGTGGAACGACAGCCACGATGTCAAGGTCGAGCTCGTCTATGTGCCGAACAACGCCTACATGGACGGCACCAAGCTGCCGACCGCCTTTGCTTCCGGCTCGGGCCCCGACCTCTTCATCATCAGCCCAGGCGACTTCCTGCGCTACTATAACGGCGGCGTGCTGCTCGATCTGACCCCGTTCATCGAGAAATCGGCGCAGGACGATTTTTTCCCAAGCGTGATCGCGAACCGCAAGGTCAACGGCAAGATCTACGGCCTGCCCTACGAGGTCGAGCCGATGGCGATGTATTACAGCGTCGACGCCTTCAACGAGATCGGGCTCACCGACAAGGACGTCCCCAAGACCTGGGAAGAGCTGCTCTCGGTCGCCAAGAAGCTGACCAACTCGAAACGCTACGGCGTCCTGTTCGAGACCAGCCCGGGCTACTACCAGAATTTCACCTGGTATCCGTTCCTGTGGGAAGCGGGTGGCGACTTCCAGACTCCGGAGGGGAAGAGCGCGTTCAATTCGCCCGCGACCGTTGCGGCGCTCAAGTTCTGGCAGGACTCGATCAACGCGGGCGTCGCTCCCCGCAAGCCGCTGGGCGGGGGCGCGTGGGACGTCGTGCCGAACCTCGCGTCGGGATATTGCGCGATGCAAAACGTCGGTATCTGGGCGATCTCGCAATTGCACGAGGGCGCGCCGAACTTCAAGTATGGCGTGTTCAAGCTTCCCACTCCTCCGGGCGGCAAGTACATCACCATCGGCGGCGGCTGGGCGTTCGTCGCCAATGCGCGCGGCTCAAATCCGAAGGCGGCGGGCGAATTCTGCGCCTGGGCGCTCGCTTCGCCCAAGGACGGCTCGGTCGATCGCATCGTCGACTGGTGCACCAAGGCCAAGAGCGACATGCCGCCCACGAAGTCGGCGCTCGAAGGCGGCAAGGAGGCCTTCCAGAGCGGCTTCCTCAAGATCTTCACCGACCAGATCTATCCGGGAGCGCGCGCTGAGCCCAGGATGCCTCCGCCGGTGTACAAAGCGATATCGGACGCGGTCCAGGCCTGCCAGCTGAACGGGCAGGATCCCGCCCAGGCGGCGAAGGCCGCTTCCGACCAGATCGACGCCTTCCTCTCCGGCTACAAGGGCGCGCCGATCCTCTGATGCAGGACCGGATGTCCGACGGGAGCGCCCGCGTCCGGGCGCCCCGCAGCCCACGCCTCTCCAACGACGCCCGCGAGCGCCTTGCGGGCTATCTGTTTGTCGCCCCGGATGCAATCGGCCTTCTGATCTTCGTCGGCGGGCCAATGGTCCTCTCGCTCAGCCTCGGCTTCTTCTCGGTCAGCGGGTTTGGCGAGTACGCGTTCGTCGGCCTCGACAACTATCGCAGAATGATCGCCGATCCCCTGTTCTGGCGCTCGCTCCAGGTGACCGTGCTCTACGTCGTCGCGCTCGTCCCCCTGCTCTACGTGACCGGCCTTGGACTGGCGCTGCTGGTGCAGGCGAACTCGCGCTTCAACACAGTCGCGCGCAGCCTCTTGTTCATGCCCCAGACGGTGAGCCTCGTCGTCGTCGCCCTGGTGTGGCAGGTGCTGCTGGTCGACAAGATCGGCGTCTTCAACCAGGTCGGCGCCGTGTTCGGCGTGGGCTCGATCTCCTGGCTCGGCGACCCGCGCTTCGCCCTCTTTTCAGTCATCGTGATCAGCGTCTGGTTCCTGATGGGCTTCTACATGCTGATCTTTCTTGGCGGCCTGCAGGACATTCCGTCGGAATATTACGAGGCGGCGCGAATCGACGGCGCGGGGCCGGTGCAGTCCTTTTTCGAGATCACGCTTCCCCTCTTGCAGCCGACCAGCCTCTTCGTGCTCCTCGTCTCGACCGTCACCGCGGTCTGCGGATCCCAGACCTTCGACCTCATCTACGTCATGACCAAAGGGGGGCCCGCCAACTCGACCTCGCTCGCCATCTTTTACATCTATCAGCAAGCGTTCCTGTTCAACGAGTACGGCTACGCCGCCGCAATGGCGTCGGTCCTGGTCGTCGTGCTCATGGCGATCACCGTGCTTCTGTTCATGCTGACCCGCGGCGGACGTTTCACCTATGGCTGAGACGGCGGCGGTCGCGCGGGAAGCCGCGGGGACAAGCGCAAGCGAGCGCGCGATGCTCAAGCCTGTGCAGCTCGCGCTCTATCTCGCCGCCTCAATCCTATCGCTGATGACAGTCGCGCCGCTCCTCTACATGCTCTCGATGTCGCTGAAGGAATCGAACGAGGTGTTCGGGACCAACATCATCCCGGCCCATCCCACGCTGGCAAATTTCGTCTACGTCTTCACCCAGGTCGATTTTCTCCGCTATCTCTGGAACAGTTTCTTCGTTTCCGCGGTGGTCACGGTGGTCGCGCTCCTTTTCCACTCGATGGCGGGCTATGCGCTGGCGCGGCTCAGGTTTCCCGGACGGGAGGCGATTTTTCTCGCCATGTTCGCGACCTTCCTGATCTCGCAGCCCGTCATCATCGTGCCGCTCTTCATTCTCGCCCGGACGCTGCACCTCCTCGACTCCTATGCCGGACTTATCATTCCCTCGATCTTCAACGCCTTCGGCATCTTCCTTCTTCGCCAGTTCTATCTCGCCGTCCCTCGCGAGCTCGAGGAGGCGGCGCTGGTCGACGGCGCGGGTTACTTCCGCATCTGGTGGTCGATCATCGTGCCGCTGAGCCGCCCGATCTTCTCCGCCCTCGCCATCCTCTTCTTTCTCGCCAACTGGAACTCCTTCCTTTGGCCGCTGACGATCATCTCGAACCAGGACCTGTGGATGGTGCAGGTCGCGATCGCCAGTTTCCGCCAGCAGTACAACGGCTCCTGGACCTACATCATGGCCGCCTCGACCATCGTGGCGCTCCCGACCATCGTGATGTTCATCATCTTCCAGAAGCGCATAATTGAATCGATAAAGACGAGCGGCATCAAGTGACGCTTGCCCTCACCGGAATAGGGAAGAAGACTCATGGCGGAGAGATTTTCCGGGCTCGGATTGCACCTCGGCAATCTGTCGCGCCTTTCGGACGCAAGGTCCCGCTCGATCAGCCCCGAGAATCCGACCGGCGAGAAGGGCAAGGGGGGCATGGCCGACGACGGCACGGGCGCGGTCCACGCGCGCGGGCTCGGCCGCGGCTGGAAGATCTCGCCGTCCAGGCGCATCGCGCCCGGGGAGACGCTCGTCCTCGGCGAGATCGAAGGCTCGGGCGCGATCCAGCAGATCTGGATCACCCCGGCGCACGTCCGCTGGCGCGATCTCATCTTGCGGGTCTACTGGGACGGGCAGGCGCATCCGTCGGTCGAGGCGCCGCTCGGCGATTTCTTCGCCTGCGGCTGGGGGCGCTACGCGCAGGTGAGCTCGCTCGCGGTCTGCGTCAATCCGGGCCGCGCCTTCAACTGCTACTGGGAAATGCCCTTCCGCAAAAGCGCGCGGCTCACTCTCGAGAATCGCGACCCCGACGCCGAGGCGGTCATCTACTGGCAGATCAATTACGCCCTGACCGAGGTCGCCGACGACGCCGCCTATTTTCACGCCCGCTTCCGCCGCGCCAATCCCCTGCCCTTCAAGCAGGATCACGTCGTGCTCGACGGCGTCCGGGGCCGCGGACACTATGTCGGAACCTATGTCGCCTGGGGCGTCAACAATTCCGGCTGGTGGGGCGAGGGCGAGATCAAGTTCTTCCTCGACGGCGATGAGCAGCCGACCATCTGCGGCACCGGAACGGAGGATTATTTCTGCGGCGCCTACAATTTCGACGCCGGCACGGTCGATCCCTCTTTTCCGCGCGCTTATATCGAGTTCACCACCCCCTATGCCGGCCTGCCTCAGGTCATCCGGCCGGACGGAACCTACCAGTCCCAGCAGCGCTTCGGTCTCTATCGCTGGCATATCATGGACCCGATCCGCTTCGAGAGCGACCTCAGAGTGACGCTGCAGGCGATCGGCTGGCGGACCGAAAAAGACAAGCGCCGCTATCTGCCGCTGCAAGACGACATCGCGTCGGTCGCCTACTGGTACCAGACGCTGCCGACGGCGCCCTTCCCGCCGCTGCCCGACCGCGATTACCTCGAGATCATCTAGGCTTCTGCGAGAATGGCGAACCTGCCCGCCGACTATCCCGAGCGCGCCTACGCGGCGGTGCTCGGCAAGCTGATCGGCGTCTATCTCGGGCGGCCCTTCGAGGGCTGGACGTACGAACGGATCATGCGCGAGCTTGGACCGATCGAGGATTACGTCCACGACCGGCTGAACGTTCCCTTGGTCGTCACCGACGACGACGTCTCCGGAACGTTCACCTTCATCCGCGCGCTCGAGGAGCATGGGGCCCACGCCGACATCACAGCGCGCGAGATCGGCGAGACCTGGCTCAATTCTATCGTCGAGAACCGCGCGATCCTGTGGTGGGGCGGCAATGGCGTTTCGACCGAACACACCGCCTGGCTCAACCTCAAGCGCGGTATCGAGGCGCCTGCGAGCGGCTCGATCGAAGTCAACGGAAAGGCCGTCGCCGAGCAGATCGGCGCGCAGATCTTCATCGACGGCTGGGCGATCGTCGCTCCCGGCAATCCCAAGTTGGCCGCGCGCCTCGCCGGCGAGGCCGCGCGCGTCAGCCACGACGGCGCCGCGGTCGAGGCGGCGAAGCTCTGGGCGGCGATGGAAGCCGAAGCCTTCGTCACCCGCGACGTCGAGCGTCTGATCGACGTTGGCCTTGAGCAGATATCCCCGTCGAGCCCGATCGCCCGGCTGATCGCCGACATCCGTCGATGGCGGCGCCGCCATTCCGACTGGCGCGACACGCGGCAGGAGATCGCCGCGGCTTACGGCTATGACAAATATCCCGGCAATTGCCATGTCATCCCCAACCACGCGCTGATGATCATGGCTCTCCTCTATGCAGGCGATGATTTCTCGAAGGCTCAGACGATCGT
>DATGHB010000101.1:0-2752 GCA_035308265.1 Roseiarcus sp. | reverse complement strand
CGAACGCATAAGGCAGCCCCAGCTCGGCGGCCAGCATCGCGCCGAAATGGCTCGATCCGAGGATCCAGAGCGGCACCTCGGTTCCCGCCGCCGGCACCGCCTGAATGCGCTGGCCGGGAGCGGCAGGGGCCAGGAACGCCTGGAGTTCCAAAACGTCCTGCGGGAAGGTCTCGGCGGCCTCGGGCGTGCGGCGCAAGGCGCGCAATGTGAGCTGGTCGGTTCCCGGCGCGCGGCCGAGCCCGAGGTCGATGCGGCCGGGAAAGAGCCTGGCCAGCGTTCCGAACTGCTCGGCGATGACATAGGGCGCATGGTTCGGCAGCATGATCCCGCCGGCGCCAATCCGAATGGTCGTCGTGCCCTCGGCGAGATGAGCGAGCACAACCGAAGTCGCGGCGCTGGCGATGCCAGCCATGTTGTGATGCTCGGCGACCCAGATGCGCGAAAAGCCCCATCGCTCGGCGTGGGCGGCGAGATCGCGGGCGTTCATCAGCGCGCCGCGGGCGTCGGTGTCCTGGGTGACGCGGACAAGCTCAAGGATGGAGAGGGGCGTCATGCCAAAGGCGGCTGCGGCCGGGCGCTTGCCCTTGTCAGAGCTTCCTCAGCCTCACGATCACGTCGATCGCCGCGATGCTCGTGCCGTCGGGAGGGGCGATCTCGAACTCGGGCAACAAGGCCTCGGGGATGTCCGACAGCTCTTCCGTATCCTCGCGATAGAAATGGTAGTGCGGCCCGGTCTTGGTGTCGTACCAGAGCTTGGCGTCGTAGATGGCAATCTCTCGGAGCAGGCCGGAGCGGGAAAATTCGTTGAGCGTGTTGTAAATCGTGCCGAGCGTCGGCGCGAAGGCGATCGAGCGGGTCTCGTGATAGATCATCTCGGCGGTGAAATGCCGGTTTCCGCCGCCGAAGATGGCGCGCGCCAGGTCGAGCCTTTGCCGGGTCGGACGCACGCCCGCGGCGGCGAGCTTCTTGACCAGCACGCCATAGCAGACATCGGGATTGTGGGCGTTCTTCGTTTCCATGGCCATCGCATGCCGCTGGCGGGCGACGGAAACCGCCACTAGCCAGTGAACTCCTGAGCGTGAACTTGACTGTGTAAACCGGCGCGGGCGGGTCCGCAACCCCGGCGGCCCGCGGCGCCGCGAAGCCGGCGAGCCGCCGCTCGCTGGCGAGCCCCCGCGATTTCCCCTATGGTTCATTCGAGCCGGATGGTGGGAGCTTGCCTTGGCGATTGCGGGCGGATGTCTGTGCGGGGCGGTGCGCTACGACGTCAAGGCGGAGGCGCCGCTCGGCGCGCGCTATTGCTGGTGCCGCGTCTGCCAGTATCTCGGCTGCGGGACCGGCGCGGTCAGCGCCGCTTTCCGCACCGAGGACGTCGCCGTCTCCGGCCCGCTCACCGGCTACGTCTGCCAGGCCGACAGCGGCTCGACCATGCGCCGCCGCTTCTGCTCCCGATGCGGCACGCCGGTCTTCAGCGAGGCCGCACAACGCCCGGACGTGATCTTCGTGCGCGCGGGAACGCTCGACGATCCCAATCTGGCGGCGCCCACCGCGACCATCTGGTCGAGGTCGGCGCCGAAATGGGCGTGCTTCGACCCCGATCTGCCTAAGGTCGAAGGCCAGCCGCCTCCGCTGAACGCCTGAGCCAGGCGGGCGCCGCCGGACGGGCGCGCCACGGCCAAGTTGATATCGTCACATTTTGCGTGCATCCATGGGCGCGGCCGTGACAATGCGCGGCCTTTCCTTTCGGGAGCAAATTGAAACCGATGGCTCTTTCCGTCTATGACATGAGCGTGCCGGTCTATGAGCGGTCGCTTAACGCCTTCCTCGCCATCCTCGACAAGGCCGAGGAGCATGCGCAGGCCCGCAAGTTCGATCCGAACGCCTATCTCGCCATGCGGCTAAGCCCCGACATGTGGCCGCTCTCCCGCCAGGTCCAGGGTTTCTGCGACCATGCCAAGAACTCCGCCTTCCGGCTCGCGGCCAAGGAGCCGCCAGTGAAAGAGGACAAGGAGACGACCCTCGCCGAATTGCGCGAGCGCATCCGCGCGACGCTTGACATGCTCAAATCGCTCGACGCCAAGGCCATGGAGGGCGCGGAGACCCGCGAGGTCGTCGTCCCCGCGGGCGCCAACAAGCTGAAGCTGCCCGGCGCCGACTATCTCCTGCATTTCGCCATGCCGAACTTCTATTTCCATCTGACCACGGCCTACGACATCCTGCGCGCGAGCGGCGTTGAGATCGGCAAACGCAATTTCATCGGCGCGGTCCCGAACTTGCTCCGGGTTTGAGAAAGCGTCGACCATGACCATCGCTAGATTGCATACCGGCCCGCGCATGTCGCAGGCCGTCGTTCATGGTTCGACGATCTATCTTGCCGGCCAGGTCGCCGATCAGGCGAAAGGCAGGAGCGTCGCCGAACAGACGAAAGAGATCCTGGCTGCGATCGAGCGCCTGCTCGCCGAAGCAGGATCGGACAAGACCCGGCTCCTTTCCGCCACCATCTATCTCGCCGATATGGCCACATTCGCCGAGATGAACGCGGTATGGGACGCATGGGTCCCGAACGGCCACACGCCGGCGCGCGCGACGGTCGAGGCCAAGCTCGCCCAGCCGGCCTATAGGGTCGAGATCGCCTGCATCGCGGCCAGGAGCTGAGCCGCCTGGCGTTTTGGAGGAGACCATTCCGGTGCTTGTCCAGCCGGTTGACAGTCCGAGGGAGCCCTTCGAGCGAATGGGGTCGCCCGAGGAGACG
>DATGHB010000100.1:0-7858 GCA_035308265.1 Roseiarcus sp. | reverse complement strand
CCTTGACGGCCGCGAAGCTCAGTTCGAACGCGCTCGCCGTTTCATCGGCGGCGGTCCTGGCCTTGGCGAAAACCGCGCGGGACTCGATGACCCCCTTTTCGAGCGCGTCGCGGAAGCTCTGTTGAATCTCCGCGACCGGCGGGGCGACCCTTGCCGCCTCCCGCACGCCGGCGTCGAATTCGGCCTCTGCCGGAGCGGGTGCGGAAACCGCACGGGCGGGGGCGCTTCTCTTGGCCGCGACAGCCATGCGGCGGGCTTTCTTTGGGGCTTGAGCCATGTTCAGACCTCGATGTTTTGCGTTGACGATTGACGGGGGGTTTGATGATCGCCTTTCGGCGGAAACGGCGGCTTCGCGCTCAGCTCGAGCCCGGCGTCAGGCCCTTCTGGACGATGGAGGCAAGCTCCCTCGTCTGCTCCTGCAAGGCCGCAAGCTGGGTTCTCAGGTATTCGCTCTGAAGCGCCAGAGCTTCCTGCGGGTCCTTCGCCTTGACCAGCTTCTCGGCCAGATCGAACGCCGCGTTCACGTTGCGCTCGGCATAGGCGAGCACCTGCGAGCTGACCGATTTCGCGCCCGGCGATGTCCTGGCGGCCTCGCCGAGGGCGCCGCTCGCGCGCTGCGCGACCGTTAGAAACCCCTCGAACGCCTTGCGCGCCTGGTCGACGCTGCGCTCAGCGAAATCGCGCAACTCGTTGGGAACGTCGAACGGCGAAGTGGACATCCTTTTCCCTTTCCGCGGGGGCCGCGAATCGGCGTCCGCTGTTTTGATACGGCTATAGCCGTGTTTTTGTTGCAGTGCAACATAAATTTTCGCGGCGCCCAACTATTTTAACCTTGCTTTCAGTTCCCGACCCCGACGCCGTGGTGAAATTTCGACGGCCGCGTTAAGCTTTCGCTAACGATAAAGCCCGAATCGTCGGTGCATTCGCTTGCGCCGATTTGCAGTCCATTCACGAGCGCCGACTTTGACCCATTCGCCGCCATCGTCCGCCGCCCAACTCGAGCGCCCGTCGCGCGATGAAGCCGCCGCGGCCCTCGACCTCAGCGACTTGCCGCGCGAGTGGCTGAGCGACAAGGCCCAGCTCGCGATCCTGTTCCCGCCAGGCCTAGTCGTGCGCGCGAGCCCACCCGTGCTGGCGTTGTTCGGGGCTAGGGACTGTGAGGACCTTGAGGCGCGTTTGCTGCGGGGCGAAGGGCCCTCGGCGCGGCGCCTCAAGCGCCTGGCGGCGACCCTTGCGGTCGGCGAGCCTCGTCTCGAGCCGATCCGCCTTGACGCCGGCCGCCGGCGGGCGAGCGTCAATTTGCGCTTGATCCGCGTCGGCGCGCCGGGAGGAGCGACTTGGCTTCTGGCGTCGATTCCCGCTCTGGGCGCCGCGGGCGCCGAGCCGTCCGCGCCGCCGGACCGCATGGCTCCGGAACGACGGGATTCAGCGCCGCCGGATCCCGGCGGAACGCCGCGGCCGAATTCGCGCTTCTTGTGGACCCTCGACGAGGAGGGCCGGTTTGGCGTGGGCGATCCCGCGCTCGCCGGCGCGGTCGGGGCCAACGCGCCGTGCAGCGGCGAGTCCGTCGAGGCCCTTGTCCGTCGCGTCGGACTGGATGGCGGCGAACTCATGCGCGCGCTTGGGCAGGGCCGAACCTTTTTCGGCGTCACGGTCGCATGGCCGCTTCCGGACGTTCGCCGGCGGCGGCTGGTCACGCTTTCGGCCGCGCCGTTGTTCGGCCGTCGCCGTGAATGTCTCGGCTATCGCGGCTTTGGCCTCTTGGGCGAGGAGATCGAGGCCGCCGGCGCGCCGGAGGGCGAGCTTGCGGCCAAGCAAGCCGAGGATGGGCTGATGGAGACCCCGGGATTCGACGCTTCCAATCTCGAGGCGGCGCCGGCGGATGCGCCCGAAGCCGCGCCGTCGCCCGAAGACTCCCTTGAAGCAGAAGCAAGCCAATCCGCCGCCGCGTCCGAGGCAGACGAGCCCCGCCCGCCGGCGATGGAGGCCACCGGGCCGGACCTCGCCGAGCGTCCCGCGGGGGCGTTGCCTGAGCGCACCGCCGAGATTTATGTGCTGCGCCATCCGGCGACGCCTGTGGTGGCGTCCAACATCGTTCCGATCCGCCCGGGCGCGCTCGAGGCGCTGGCCCGCGAGGCCGCGCTCGGCGCCCCCGCCGAGAGCGTGGAGCTCTCCCGCAGCGAGCGCGACGCTTTCCGGGAAATCGCGCGCGCCCTGGTCGGCCGCGCGCCGGCTTCGCGCGACGATTCCTCGGACGAGACCAGAGGCGCCGAGAGCGCCCCAGGGCCCGGAACCGACCCTCGCGCCGATGAGCCGGCGGATCGGGAAGGCGAGCCTGGTCCAGCCCGCAGCGCCGGCGCCGATGAGGTTCAGCGCAACGCCGGAGCCATTCTGGACCGGCTGCCGGTCGGCCTCCTCATCGCCCGCGAGGGCCATGCGCTTTACGCCAACCGCACGCTCATCGATCTTGTCGGCTATCGCGATTTCCCCGAGTTTCAGGCGGCGAACGCGCTCACGACGATGTTCCGCGACCGCGATCCGCAAGCGGCGCCGGCGGAAGACGTGGGCGCGGTCGCGATCGCGAGGGCGGACGGGCAAATCCTGTCTGTCGACGGTCACGCGCAGGCGATCAGTTGGGACGGCGCGCCGGCGACGCTGATCGCGCTACGCCGCTCGCCCCAGGCTGAACTCCGGACGAGGCTCGGCGCCGACGGCGAGGCGCAGGCGCCGAGCGGCCTGGCGGGCGACCTCCAGGCGATGCTCGATCGCGCGACCGACGGCGCGGTCAGGCTCGATTCGGCCGGCCGCATCCTGTCGCTGAGCGGCCCCGCCGAGCGCCTGTTCGGCTACCATCAGAACGAGATCGCGGGCGAAAGCCTGCTGATGCTGCTTAGCCCCCAGAGCCATCCCGAGACCACCGCCAGACTTGAATCCTTAAGCCGCGGCGGCGACGCCGAGGCGGCCTTTCGTCCGCTTCAGGTTGTCGGGCGATCCCATGACGGCGCCGCGATTCCATTGGCGCTGACGCTGATGCGCATCGGCCCCGACGAGGCCCCGGAATTTTGCGCGCTTCTCCGCGACCTCAGCCGCGAGCGTGAGACCGAGCGGCGCCTCGCGGCCGCCCGCGACGAAGCCGTAGCGGCGAGCGTCGCCAAGACCGACTTTCTGGCCCAGGTCAGCCATGAGATCCGCACGCCCCTGCACGCCATCCTGGGGTTCGCCGAAGTGATGCTGGAGGAGCGCTTCGGGCCGGTCGGCAACGAGCGCTACAAGGACTACCTCAAGGATATCCACGCGTCGGGCGCCCATGTGATGAGTCTCGCCGACGACCTGCTCGACTTGAGCAAGATCGAAGCCGGCAAGCTCGAACTCGCCTTCGCCGCCGTCGACGCCAACAGCGTCATTCGCGAGTGCGTGTCGCTGATGCAGCCTCAGGCGGCCCGCGAGCGGGTCATCATGCGGGTCTCGCTCCACGACCGCCTGCCCCGGGTGATGGTGGACGAGCGCTCGCTCCGGCAGATCATGCTGAACCTGATGGCGAACGCGGTGAAGTTCAACGAGCCCGGCGGGCAGGTGATCGTCTCGACCGTGGTCGACTCCGCCGGCCAGGCGGTGATCCGGGTCCGCGACACCGGCGTCGGCATGAACGAGAATGAGGTGGGCCTCGCGCTCACCCCGTTCAGCCAGGTTGGCCAGGCCGGGAAGGGCGGGGCCGGTCTCGGCCTGCCGCTGACCAAGGCGCTGGTCGAGGCCAACAAGGCCGAATTTTCGATCAAGAGCCGGCGCGAGCAGGGCACCCTGATCGAGATCGCCTTCCCCAACATCCAGGCGGCGCAGTAGGGGCGCGGGCCGCAAAGGCCGGCGCCATAGCCTTCCTGCCTTCAAGTGGAACCGCTGGAAGGGCCGCCTTGAGGAGAATCGCGCAGCAACCGCCTATCGGCCTTAAGTTCCTTTTATGCGCGCACCCTAATGTTTTCAGTGGGTTGAGATCTCGTTTATGCTCGCGCCTCGAAAACTCGGGAGAAAGACGTGCTCTTGCCGGCGCCGTCAAACCGCGATATCATTGCTAGCATCGAGTCGAGAGCGGTAGAGTGTGCCTGACCTTCTGGTGCGCGGAGTCGATGAGGAGGTTGTCCGGGCGCTCAAGGAGCGCGCCGGGGCGCACGGCCGGAGCGCTGAGGCGGAGCATCGCGCAATCCTCAAAGCGGCGCTCGCGCGTCCTCGCCGGCGCTCGTTCGCCGAGGTCCTGGCGTCAATGCCCGAGGTCGGCCTCGACGCGGATTTCGAGCGGGTCGAGTCCGCCGAGCGCTCGGCGCATGTATTTGATTGACACCAACGTGGTCAGCGAGGCGCGAAAGCGCGGCCGGGCGAATCGGGGCGTCATCGCCTTCTTCGAAACTGTCGCCGCCTCGAGCGAGCCGGTGTTTCTCTCCGCGATATCGGTGGGCGAGTTGCGCCGCGGCGTCGAACTGATCCGGCGCCGCGGCGACGCCGAACAAGCGCGGCTTCTTGAGGCCTGGCTGGCGAGCGTCGTCGAATCCTATCGTGAACGCATCCTCTCCTTCGATGCGGACGCGGCGCAGGTCTGGGGTTATCTGCGAGTTCCCGACCCAGGCCACGCGCTCGACAAGCAAATCGCCGCCATCGCTGTCGTCAACGACCTCACCCTCGTCACCCGCAACGTCGCCGACTTCGAGCGCTCAGGAGTCAAATTGGCCAACCCTTTCGAATAGCGCCAGCGGGCGCGCCATGCGACCGGCCGGCCACGCTCAAGCGAGCCGCGCCCTTAATCGAAGCGCGGCAAAGTCCAGAAACATGCGCACTTTCAGGGGCGTCAATCCCTGGCCCACGTGGATGAGGCTGACCGGCGAAGGCTCAGGCTCATAGTCGGCGAGCACGATCTCGATTCGGCCATCCGCCACCGCTTCAGCGACCTGATAGGACAAGACGCGCGTGACGCCGAGGCCGGCGGCCGCTCCATCGATCGCCGCCTCCGCCGTGTTGACAGCGAGGCGCGAGCGCACGGGCGCATGGATTTCGCGCTTCGACCTCGGATCGCGGAAGGTCCAATGTTCCGAAGGCGGGAGCTGATCGAACGTCACCGCGGTCAGGGCGGAGAGGTCTTGCGGCCTCTTCGGCACGCTGTGCTCCGCGAAATACGCGGGACTGCCGCACACCACGCGCCGCACCGAGCCGACGCGCGTCGAAACCAGGCTACTGTCGGCGAGCGCGCCGATGCGCGCCGCGATGTCGACGCGATCGTCGATGAGGTGCAGATTGTGGTCATTGAGGAGGAGCCGAACATTGATCTCGGGCCACCGGATGAGAAACTCGGCGATGACCGGAAGGACATGAAGCCGGCCAAAGACGATCGGAGCGGTGATGACGAGATCGCCCCGGGGCGAGGCATGCTCTCCGGACGCCGCGCGCTCGGCCTCGCTCACCTCATCGAGGATGCGCCTGGCGGCGGCGACATAGGCCGCGCCGGATTCGGTGAGAGCGAGCTTGCGGGTCGATCGGGTCAGGAGCCGCGTGTTCAGATGGGCTTCGAGCTGGGAAATCTTGCGACTGATTGTCGGCAGCGGCGCGCCGAGTTTGCGGCTGGCGGCGGAGAGCCCGCCAGCCTCTGCGACCGCGACCAGAAGGGCCATCGATTCGAGGCGGTCCATGTTCCAACAAATGAAATAGTGACTTCCGAAAATAGCTGGTAATTGCTCTAACTGGAAGGCCTTATCTTCGTTTGGCGGGTCTCAGGGCGTCCGCGGCGGAGCTTTTCCAATGCCTTACGGATTTCTCGACATCGCCTCGACGCCCAGCGTCCGCGCCGCTCAAGAGGCGAATGGCAGCGGCGAATATTGGGCTGGTTTCCATGGCGACCGCGCCTTCGATCGCTTCACTCAAGCCGAGGCGGCGTTCATCGCCGGGCGCGACAGCCTCTATCTGGCGACGGTGTCGGAGAGCGGCTGGCCCTATGTCCAGCATCGTGGCGGCCCGCCCGGCTTCATCCACATTCTCGATGAGAAGACGCTGGCGATTCCCGACTTTCGCGGCAACCGCCAGTACATCAGCGCCGGCAATCTCGCCGCCAACGACCGCGCCGCGCTGTTCCTGATGGACTACCCCAACCGGCGCCGCCTCAAGATCTATGCGCGAATCGAGGCCAAGGATCTTGGGGCCGATCCGGAGCTCGCGGCCAGGCTCACCCTGCCGGGCTACCGGGCCAACGTCGAGCGCGGGCTCATCATCCGTCTTGTCGCGTTCGACTGGAACTGCCCGCAGCATATCACGCCTCGATTCAGCGAAGCCGAGCTCGCTCCCGCGCTCGCGCCGATACGCGAACGCCTCGAAGCGCTCGAAGCCGAAAACCAGGCGCTGCGCGCCAGGCTCGAGGCGCAAGGGCGGGCGCCATGAAAATTTCCTCGTTCCATGTCACATGAGGCGGGCCCATCTCGTCATGTCCTCGAACGCCCCTCAAGGTAAGGAGATGACCATGACCCCGAGACTGAACGCATTCGCCGCCGCGCCCGCGCCCATGAAGGCGTGGCTCGATTTCAGCCGAGGCCTTCACGAATGCGGCCTCGAGGCGAGTCTCATGGACCTCGTGGTGACCCGCGCCTCCCAGATCAACGGTTGCGCCTTCTGCCTCGACATGCACACCGCCGACGCGCGCAAGCGGGGGGAGACCGAGCAGCGTCTCTATCTGCTCGACGCCTGGCGCGACTCGCCGCTCTACAGCGACCGCGAGCGGGCGGCGCTGGCCTGGACCGAAGCGCTGACCGTGCTGCATGAGACGCGCGCCCCCGACGACGTCTATGAGGCGCTCAAGGCCCAGTTCAGCGACGAGGAGCAGGTGAAGCTCACGCTTGTGATCGTCGCGATCAACGGCTGGAACCGGATCAACGTCGGCTTCCGCACGGCTCATCCGCTCGAGCAGCGCCGGGCGGCGTGACTGCGGCGGCGCCGGGTGAGGACGCGGCCCTCAGCTTCGATCCGCTCCGTCCGCGGCTGATCCGCGTCGCCTATCGCATGCTCGGATCGGTCGCGGACGCGGAGGATGTTGTGCAGGACGCGTTCCTGCGCTGGCTCGACGCCGACCGGGGCGCCATTCTCGAACCGGAAGCCTACCTGCGCCGGGTGGTGACCCGCCTTTGCCTCGATCAACTGAAGTCGGCGCGGCGGCGGCGCGAAACCTATATCGGCCCCTGGCTGCCGGAGCCGATGGTCGAGGCGGATGACGACGACATCGACGACGTCACGCTTCCCCTGATGATGGCGCTCGAGCGCCTGTCGCCGCTCGAGCGCGCCGCCTTCCTGCTGCACGATGTGTTCGGAGCGGGCTTCGAGGAGGTCGCGGAGACGATCGGCCGCGAGCCATCGGCCTGCCGCCAGCTCGCCACGCGGGCGCGCGCGCATGTGCGCGCCGCGCGGCCGCGCTTTTCCGTGCCCAGGGAACATGGCCTCGAGATCGCCGCGGCGTTTTATTCCGCGACCCGCGGCGGCGACATGGATAAGCTGCGCTCGCTGCTCGCGGCGGACGTCGTTCTCTATTCCGACGGGGGCGGCAAGAGGCCTGCGGCGAAGCGGCCGCTGGCGGGCGCCGACGACGTCATGCGGTTTCACATCGCTCTCGCCCGCCGCTACTCGGTTAAGCCGGCGCTCAGCGTGCGCTATGGCTTCATCAACGGCCTGCCCGGTTTCGTCACCAATGAGCGCGACGGCGTGCAGACGACCGCGCTCGAGATCGCCGACGGCAAGATCGCCGGCGTCTATGTCATGCGCAATCCCGACAAGCTCCGGCATCTCGGCGGCGAGGCGGTTCACTGACCGCTGCGCGAACACCGCGGAGCATGGGGCGGAT
>DATGHB010000099.1:0-11193 GCA_035308265.1 Roseiarcus sp. | reverse complement strand
GCACCCAGAACATCGTTCCGCCGAAGAAATCGAGTTTGAACTCGCCAGCCGGAACGCCCATCCGTCCAGCGATCTTAAGCGTCATGGCGCGATTGGACGACCAGGAGAGATCCTCGGCATAGCCTTCCTTCGGCAATCGGAACACTCTTGGGCCGATCATGCCGATCGACGGGTCGCGCTCGAACATGGCGATCGCCGCGCCAGCGGCCCCCGGCGCTCCCAGGAGGTCGAACAGGAGCCGGCGGCGCCACATCGCGCCCATGTAGGTCTTGCGCCCGCCGTCGCTCGATTTCTTGCCATGGATCTTGCAGACGTAGCGATAACGGTCGAGCCGGCCGCGTTCGAGCAGGGCGAGGAACGGACCGACGTCGCGCCCGCGATTCTCCACGACTTCGATCTCGGCGTTAGGATAGGTTTTGACGATCGTTTCGATCAGCCGCTCACGGCCCGCGACGGTCGTGACGATGAGGTCAAAGGGGACGGTCAGCCCCCGGAGCGCGCCGGCGATATCGGGCCACGCCTCCTCGTAATAGACATGCGCGACGACCGCCACGGAGACCGGCCCGGAGGGATCAGCCGTCTGAGGCGGCGCGCCCGCCTCAGGGGGCCACCCGTAGAGAAGCTCCGGATGCCTGGCGATAAGCTTGCCGTCGATCACGAAGCCGATGTCCGCCGTATCCTGATTGAACCTGGTGAAGCGTTTGCGCTCGGCCTTGGGGCCGACCGAAAAGAGGCGAAATTCATCGTATTTCAGGTATTTCTTCTTCTTGAAGAAGGCCATGAGGCGCATCCGCGCCCATAGCGACGGCAGCAGGCCAAGCGTCTCGACGCGAAAGTCGGCGCTCTCGATCGGAAGCGCGGCGCCCTTGGCCGGCGCGACGATATAGTCGAGATCGGGGGAGAACGGCACGAGAACGCTCTGGCGGCTCGCCCCGATCCTGAGCTGGGAGAGGGCGTCGTCTTCCCGGTGGCCGACCGGCCTCAGCCGATAGGCGCGCGGGAGATCGAACGAAGATAGACGCATCAATGTCCTTGCCGGCGCTTCCATGATCGACCGGGCAGGATCGTCCTCTAGCGAGGAGACGGGCGTCGGGCAATCACGAGCTTCGCGCGGCGAGGCGCGTTGTCGTCGCCGCGCTCCAGAGGGGGTTCTTAAAGAACGTCCGTCTATCGATGAGCTATGGAGCCCAGCTACAATCGGTCGCATCGAAAGGACCCCCGCCAATGACCGCCAAGGCGCCCAACATTCTCATCGTCATGGCCGATCAGATGGCGCCGGCGTTCCTGCCCATCTACGGCCACGGCCTCGTGCGCGCGCCGAACATGCTCTCGCTCGCGCGAGATGGAATCGTGTTTGACAGCGCTTATTGCGCAAGCCCCCTATGCGCGCCGTCGCGGGCTTCGTTCATGTCGGGCCTGCTCCCGTCGCGCACGTGCGTTTACGACAATGCGGCGGAGTTCGCGGCCGGCATTCCGACTTTCGCGCATGGCCTTCGCGCACGCGGCTATCGAACCATCCTCTCCGGAAAGATGCACTTCTGCGGGCCCGACCAGCTGCACGGATTCGAAGAGCGGCTGACGACGGACATCTATCCCGCCGACTTCAACTGGACGCCGGACTGGGATCGTCCCGAGCATCGCCCGAGCTGGTATCACAACATGGGCTCGGTCCGGGACGCGGGAACCTGCGTGCGCTCGAACCAGCTCGACTTCGACGACGAGGCGGCCTTCATGGCCGAGCGCGCGATCTTCGATCATGCGCGATCGAAGGATCGGCGGCCGTTCCTGCTCGCGGCCTCGTTCTCGCACCCGCACGATCCGTTCGCGATCCCCCGGCAATATTGGGATCTCTACCGCGACGAGGACATCGACATGCCGGCGCCCGGCGCCGCGCTCGATCCGCATTCGCGCCGCCTGCGCCACGTCTGCGCGATGGACGCGGAGCCGGTGACGGAGGCTCAAGTCCGCGCCGCGCGTCGCGCCTATTATGGCGCGATCGCCTATGTCGACGACCTCGTCGGCCGGCTCATGGGGGCTTTGCGCTCGGCCGGTCTCGCGGAGGATACGATCGTCATTCTCACAAGCGATCACGGCGAGATGCTGGGCGAGCGCGGTCTCTGGTACAAGATGAGCTTCTTCGAGGGTTCGTCCCGCGTGCCGCTCGTCATCGCGAATCCCGGCCGCTTCGGGCCGCGCCGGGTCGCAGCCAGCGTCTCGCTCATCGATCTCATGCCGACCCTCGTCGAGCTTGCGGGCGGAACCGTCCAATCGCTCGGGGTTCCCACCGACGGGCGGAGCCTCGCGCCCCATCTGCGCGGCGCCGGCGGGCACGACGAGGCGATCGGCGAATATCTGGCCGAAGGGGCGATCGCGCCGATCGCGATGATCCGCCGCGGCGCCTTCAAGTTCATTCACTCGCCCGCCGACCCCGACCAGCTCTACGATCTCGCGCGCGATCCTGGCGAGCGGGCGAACCTCGCGGACGATCCGGCGAGCGCCGCGCTGATCGCGGACTTTCGCGCCGAGGTCGCGAAGCGCTGGGATCTCGCCGAACTCGACGCCCGCGTGCGCTTGAGCCAGCGCCGGCGCCGGCTCGTCGACGCAGGCTTGAGCAAGGGCAAGATCCACGCCTGGGATTTCCAGCCCGTCCGCGACGCGGCGAAGCAATATGTGCGCAATTCGATGGACCTCGACGACATCGAGGCGATGGCGAGATTTCCGCCGGTCGCGCGGCGATGAAATTGGAAAGCAGGAATCGGGCGGACGGGCCGCGCGTCCGGCGGTATGCCGCAGTCCGAACGAGCGTTTGAGAGGCGAGGATGGCGGCGGCGCAGCGCGCGATGAATGCGCGCGAATGGGGACTTTTGGCCTTGCTGTCGCTGTTGTGGGGCGGATCGTTCCTGTTCATCGGCGTGGCGGTGAAGGAGCTGCCGCCCCTGACCCTGGCCGGCTTGAGGGTCGGGCTCGCGGCGCTCATATTGTGGGCGAGCGTCCCGCTGGCCGGGGCCCGGCCGCCAGGGAGCGCCCGCGCGCTCGCCGCGCTCGCGCTGCTCGGCCTCGGCAACAACGCCCTGCCCTTCGCGCTGATCGCCTGGGGGCAGACCCATCTCCCGGCCGGCCTCGCTTCGATCCTCAACGCGGCGACGCCGCTGTTCGCGGTCCTCGCCGCGCACGTGTTCACGGCCGAGGAGAAGCTGGACGGCCTCAAAATCGCCGGGACGGCCGCCGGCATGGCGGGCGTCGCCTGGGTCGTCGGGCCTGACCTCCTCCGGGGGCGGGCGACCGCGAACGCGTGGGCTGAGGGCGCGGTGCTGCTCGCGGCGCTGAGCTACGCGCTTTCGGCGGTGTTCGCGCGAGCGCGCGTCCGCGCGCTTTCGCTCAAGCCCCTCGACGTCGCCATCGGCCAGACGACCGCGGGCGCGGCTTGTCTCGTTCCGCTCGCGCTCGCGATCGACCGGCCATGGACGCTGCCGGTCCCAAGCGCGCCAGTTGTCGCGTCGGTGTTGGCCATCGCCGCGCTTTCCACGGCCCTCGCCTATGTCGTCTACTTCCGCATCCTCGCCGGGGCGGGAGCGACGAATGTGCTGCTCGTCACGCTTCTCGCGCCCGCGACCTCGGTGATTCTGGGCGCGCTCATCCTCCACGAACGGCTGCTTGCGCCGCAGTTCCTCGGCTTCGCCATGATCGCAATCGGGCTCGCCTTCATCGACGGACGCCTGCCCCGCGCCCTGGCCGGTAACGCTCTTCACAATTCCCGGCTCCCCACAGGCCAGAAATCGCGCTAACCTTCCGGCCCTGAAGAGGGCCTCTGATGGCGTTCGGGACCAGGAAGCCGAGCGATCTCGCCGCGCGCGTCGCCGGCCGGCGGAGCGCGCGTGAGCGCGCCGAGGGCGCCTGGCGGCGCGACACCTTCTGCCTGCCGCGCGAGCAAGCCCGCGCCAAGGCGCGCGAATGGTTCGACCGCTTCCCCAAGGCGGCGTACATGACCGAGATCGAATCCTGGCGCGAACTCGCGGGCGACCGGATCGAATTCGTCATCCGCCGGTTGCCGTCGGCGGATTGACCATGATCGTATTGTTGAACACCGCCTTGCACAGCAGGAAAACGCTCGAGCGCTGTTGTCGCTGAACATCCATCCCCATATAAGCGCGAGGCCGCCGCGGCCGGGAAGCGGGTGCCAGGCGTTCTCGAGGTTCGGGGGTCGGGTTGTCTTCGTCCAGGATTGAGCGCGAGCGTCTCGTCATCGTCGGTTCGGGTCCGGCCGCCTATACGGCGGCGATCTACGCCGCGCGGGCGCTTCTGAAGCCGCTGGTGCTGGCCGGCTTCGAGCCGGGCGGCCAGTTGATGACCACCACCGACGTCGAGAATTATCCGGGGTTCGCCGAGCCGATCCAGGGGCCCTGGCTCATGGAGCAGATGCGGGCGCAAGCGGAAAATGTCGGCGCGCGGGTCGAGGGCGAGCATGTGACGGCGCTCGAATTGGGACGCCGGCCGTTCATCGTTCGCTGCGACAGCGGGCGCACGCTTACGGCCGAAGCAATCATCCTGGCGACCGGCGCCAAGGCCAAATGGCTGGGTCTCGAGAGCGAAAACGCGTTCAAGGGTCTGGGTGTCTCGGCCTGCGCGACCTGCGACGGGTTCTTCTTCCGGGGCAAGAAGGTGGCGGTGATCGGCGGCGGCAACACCGCGGTCGAGGAAGCGCTGCATCTCTCCAACCTCGCCGCCCATGTCACGGTCGTGCATCGCCGCGACTCGTTTCGGGCGGAGAAAATCCTGAGCGAGCGCCTGGCGGCGCGGCACAATGTTTCGATCCGCTGGACCTCGGTTGTCGAGGCGGTCCTGGGCGAAGCGCCGCCGCGCGGCGTGACCGGGATCCGGCTTAAAGATGTCGTGACCGGAGCGCTCGACGACCTCAGCGTCGACGGCGTCTTCGTCGCCATCGGGCATGAGCCGGCGAGCGAACTGGTGCGGGGCCAGGTCGAGCTCAAGGTCAACGGCTACGTCCAAACAGCGCCGGGCTCGACCGCGACCAGCGTCGAGGGAGTGTTCGCCGCCGGCGACGTCGCAGACGATATCTTCCGCCAGGCGGTTACCGCTGCCGGCCTCGGCTGCATGGCCGCGCTCGAGGCCGAGCGCTGGCTCGCCGCCGAGGAACCGAGGCGGGCGGCGGCCGAATAAACGAAGAACAGGGAGACGCCGGCGCCGGCTTGGAGCCGGGCCGCGCGAGGAAACGTTCATGGACTGGGATAAGCTGCGCGTCTTTCAGGCGGCCGCCGACGCTGGGTCGTTCACGCATGCGGGCGAGACGCTGGGGCTGAGCCAGTCGGCGGTGAGCCGGCAGGTCGGGGCGCTGGAGGCCGACCTCGGCGCGCCGTTGTTTCATCGCCACGCCCGCGGCCTGATTCTCACCGAGCAAGGCGAGATGCTGCTCGGCGTGGTGCGCGACGTGGTTCTCAAGCTCGACGCGGTGCGCTCGCGCCTCATCGACAGCCGGGAGAAGCCGCATGGCGAACTCAGGGTCACGACGACGCTGGGCCTCGGCGCCAATTGGCTGGTCATGCGGCTGCGCGAGTTCGTCGATCTCTACCCGGAGGTGAAGCTGCAGCTCCTGTTGTCGGACGACGACCTCGACTTAGGCATGCGCGAAGCGGACGTGGCGCTGAGATTGCGCGAGCCAAGCCAGCCGGACTTGATAAGACGGCGCCTGTTCACCGTGCATTTCCACGCCTACGCTTCGGCCGACTATTTGCGAAGGCGCCCGCAGCCGCGCAGCATCGAGGATCTCGACCAGCATCATCTGGTCGCTTTCGGCGCGCCGACGGCGACCCATCTGCTTTACGACCTCAACTCCCTCCTGACCCTCGGGCGCGACTCGAAGGCTCCGCGCCAGGCCCAGATCACGGTCAACAATCTCGCTGCGATGGTCCATGCGGTCGAGACTGGCGTGGGCATTGCGGTCTTGCCCGACTATTGCGTGCAGCCGGAATCGGGACTGGTGCGCCTGCTTCCCCAAGCGGGCATGCCGGAGATGGATTGCTTCCTGGTCTATACCGAGGAGATGAAGAGCGTCGCGCGGGTTCAGGCCTTTCGCGACTTCCTGATCGGCACCGCGCAGCGCTGGCGGTACTAGGGGCCTTGCTCCTCGGACAAAGCGGCGCGCGCCAATGGCTTATCGAAGTCTCTCGATCTATCAGTTTCGCGCTCATCCGCGATCCGCGCTCGGGGTCAACCGGCTCGACTTTTATGGGGTCGACCGCTTTGGGCGGAGGCGCCCCGCGCCAAGGCGGCCCTTCCATGGGGACCGCGAAATGGGCTCGACGGCCGGCTCGTGATCATGGAGTATCGGCGCCGTCCCTAAGCCGGTCCGCCGGGTCGCGCATCGCCTCGACCGGCGGAGGCGTTCAACCGCATGCGCCTCCCGCCCTTTGGGCCAAAGGCGAAGGATCGCCAGGATGACGACCATCGGCGACGCAAACGACCCGGCGACGGTTCTGGCCGACGCCGACACCTTCTTCTTGCAATCGGGCTATTTCGCCGCCGACGACACTGCGGAAGCTAAGGGGATCGCCGACCAATTCGACGGCGTCCATAAGCCCGGCTACTGGGCGATCGGCCGAATGACCGCTGCTTTGGCTCAGATGGTCGATCTGGTGGCGCCGCTCGATCCGGTGCGAGCCACGACCTATCTCAGCCGCCTGGGCGCCATCGCCACCGCGTTATTGGCGAACCGCGACGATATTCGTGGTTTTCCGCTCGATCCGTTTCGCGCCCGCGTCATGCCGGCTTGGGGCGGAATCACCAACGACCGCGATTGCCAATGGAACACCGACGTCAGCACATCCGGACTGTTCGTCTATGCGATGGCGGCCTTCGCGCGGCGCGTCCTCGACTGGCCGGCGGAATATCCTCAATTCCAGGACCAGGCGATCCCCTTGGTGACGGCGGCCTTTGAGACCTACCAGGCGTTCCGGCCGGAGCTGCATTTCGTCGATGCGGACCCGCATGCCTTCTACAATCTTCCATCGGCGTACGCGGGCCTCACCTGCCACGGCGGCGTGCATTGCCAAGACGGATCCATCTCGAACGCGCACAGTTGCCAGGAATATCGCGCTGGCGCCGGCAAGCCGATCGCCTATAACGAAAATCTGGCGATGGTTCAGGCGCTGGCGGAGTTGGCGCCGGCGGCCGACAGCGCGGCCTATCGCGCCTCGGGCGAGGCGACGCCTCTGATCCTGCAACTGGCGACGATGGAATTGCCGCTGGTCGTGGCGAAGATCGTCGCTTACCGCGTCGCGGACTTCAGCGCCCAGACGCTTTCCGACGGCACGCCCTACGCGCAATGGCATTACCAGGGGACGGATCGGCCGGAAGACATCCCCCACGCCGGGTTCGAGCTGGGCTGCCTCGCCGTCATTCTCGACGCCAAGGTTCGCATCGACGCGCTGCTGATTGGCGCCGGGCGCCCCGAGCGCGTGCCGCTCGACCCATCGCTGGGGACACGGTTGGCGAACACGTTTCTGCGCATCGTTTGGCGGCAGAACAATCTCGCAGGGGAGATCGACGGCTCACACGGCTCGGGCTTCAACGTGGAATGCGCAGGCTGGACCCCGCTGGCGCAATTCGATCCCTGGGTTTGGCGCCGCGCCCACGACACCGTTTTTCACCCCAACCCTCCGAGTTTGCGCGTGGACAACCACGCCGCGCTGCTCCGCTACAGGAGGTTTAACGCCATGAAATTCCTGACGACCTTCGCCGGGCAGAATTGGCTGATCGTCCCCGCCGCGCTGGCGGTGGGAGAGGCGCCGCCGCAATCCATCGCCCAGCAGAAATGGCTGCTTGTTCTCTCCGGCGTGGTGATCGCCGACCAGAGAGGCGACAACAGCGGCGGCTGGAACCAGCAGACCGTGTCGTTCGAGCCGGATATGGCGGGATTGGACGTGCCCGGCGCCACGTCCGGTCCGCTGAACTGGGCCATTGCCCAGTACGGGATTCCGAGGCCGCCGGGCGTCGCCGGCCAGGATTATCTGGTGAGGTTCGCACTCGACGAGTGGTCGCCGTTCGTGTCCTTGAGCGCGATCTTCGATCAGGCCCAATCCATCAACGCCGGCTACGCCGTGAACGTGTGGCGCCCCAACGCTTTCGGCAGCGGAACCGACATTCTGACAAACGAGCCGGTGGGCGCCCTCTTCACCGGCGTCAACGCCGACTTGGCGGTGAGCGATTCCGACGCCTGGATTTACCGGCTCGGCTATAACATCACCTTGCTCGGCAGGATTGTCTTCATTGCGCCGGTCGTGATCGAATGATGTTCGGCGAGGACCTCGGCGCCATTCTCCCTCAGCCGCTGCGGCGGAAGCCGTTCACGTCTCTGACCACAGGCGCGGTCTCGGCTTCATAGCCTCGCCTCATTCGAGGCGACGTCGGGCCGGCCCGCTTCGCCGCGCAGGCCGGCGACAAGGCCCTTCACCGCGGCGGCGAAGTTGCGCGGCGACCCGGCCGCCAGGTATTCGCCGGTCTTGAGGAAGGATACGAACACAGTCCACGCGAACCAGCCCGGGTGATGCTGGCGCACGAAGCGCAGCTTGTTGCGATTGCCAAGATAGACGAAGGCGACCGAACGCCTGGCGCGCCTGCCGGACGCGCCAGACGAGCTCCCGCCGATATGGGGCACGACGGAATCGTGGGCGTAGCCGATCCCGCAGGCCGCCTTGGCGCGAACACCCCAGTCGAAATCCTCCCAATAGAGCCAGTAGGACTCGTCCATGAGCCCAATCCTGTCGATGCAGGCGCGGGTCACATAGAACGAGACCCCGGTCGGCGAATCCATGCGCCCCTCGAGGTCGTCGGGATCGGGCGGGGGATGGGCGGGGGCGAAAATGTCGACGCCGGTCTGCCTGGCGCTCAGCTTGTTCCATTTGAGGCCGCGCGAAGAGGTGATGTCCGAGCGGTCGGCAAACATGATCCGGCTCTGAACCATGCCCTTGTCCCGCTTCTGTGTGTAACGCACGAGTTCGGCCAGGGCGTCGGGCTCAGGCCAGGTGTCGGGGTTGAGGACCCAGACCCCGTCCCAGCCGGGTTCCTCAAGAAAAAGCCTGAGCCACGCATTGACCCCGCCCGGAAAGCCGAGGTTCTCCCTGGCCTCGCCGACGAAAACCGGCGCGCCGGCGGCGGTGAGGGAGAACCGCCGGACGCGCAGGAAGACCGGGGCGTCCATATCCACGCTGGCCGCCTCGCCGGCGCAAGGGCTCCCCGGGCTCGACAGCGCTTCGGTCAGCGCGTCGAAGGCGCGGGGGCCGCCGTTCTCGCAGATGAAGACCGCAAACTTTGGGCAGGAGCGCTGCGCGCCCAGCGCGGTCAGGCATTTGACGATATCGGCGGCGTTGCCGAACCCCACAATGACGATCGGGACCGCGACGCCGGGCAGCATGCCGGCCCTCATGCCGGAGCGGATTTGGCGTCAGCCTCATTGGCGTATTTGCTCATGATCGACACGGTCTTGTCGAAATTGCTCATTGCGAGAATGTCGTCCGTCTCCAGCATCGTATCGAATTCCGATTCGAGGGCGGCGACCAGGATCATGTGGCCGATCGACGTCCAGGCCGGATAGTCCTGATAGACCAGCTTTGACGTATCGGCGCCGTCGTCCAGGTCGAAGCTCTCTTTGAACGCGCTGAACACACGGTCCCTTACCGTCATTGGCCACGCCTCCGCGATTGTCAGGTTTTTTGCCAGGGACGCAGCCGGACACAATCCGATCGCCGAACCGCCGCCATATGCACGGATCGGGCGGAAGAGCGCAAGGCCGGGAGACCCGGCGAAAGCACACCCCGTCGAGGGCCTAGACCTTTTCCACCTGGCCGAATTCAAGATCGACCGGGGTCGCGCGGCCGAAGATCGACACCGCGACCTTGACCCGCGAGCGGGATTCGTCGACTTCCTCGACCACCCCGTTGAAGGAGGCGAACGGTCCGTCCGCCACGCGCACGTTCTCGCCGATCTCGAACCTTATCGCCGCCTTCGGCCGCTCGACGCCGTCGGCCACCTGTCCCTTGATCCGGTCGGCCTCGATGTCGGGGATCGCCATCGGCTTCTTGTCGGCGCCGAGGAAGCCGGTCACCTTGGGCGTGTTCTTGATCAGGTGGTAAACTTCGTCGCTGAGGTCGCATTTAACCAGAACGTAGCCGGGGAAGAACTTCCGCTCCGAGTTGATCTTGCGCCCGCGGCGCATCTCGACCACCTGCTCGGTCGGAACCAGAATCTCCTCGAACTTGTCGGAGAGTCCGCGCTGGCCCGCCTGCTCGCGAATGGATTCCGCCACCTTCTTCTCGAAGTTGGAATAGGCATGGACGATATACCAGCGCATGTTCATGGCTGAGGGTTCCGGATCATGCCCGAGGCTAACCATGGCGGCCGAAACCGAGGACCAGCGAAACGATTTCGCGCAGCGCCTGATCGACGACCAGGAAGAACAGGCTCACGAACACCACAAGCGCCAGCACCAGCCCGGTGGTGACCAGGGTCTCGCGCCGCGTCGGCCAGACGACCTTGGCGCCCTCGGAGCGCACCTGCTGAATGAATTCAAACGGGTTGACCATTGCCTTTGATTTTGGGTTTGAGGCGTCCGACTTGAACGGGCGACGTCCGGCCAGAAAAACTCGCGGCGCGGGGCCTCCCGGCGCCGCGCCACTTCGACCTCATATAGGAAAAGACCGCCTCCCGCCAAGCGAAATGTGACGGTCCGCGGCAAAACCGTCACAAATCGGCTCGGGCATTCGGCGCCCCCCGCCCGTTCAGGCGCGGAAGTGTTTGGAAAGTTTCAGCCCCTGGTGCTGATAATTGGAGTCCCCGTCGGCGCCGTAGAGCGCGTCCGGGGGGCCTGCGAGCTTCTCGTACACGAGCCTGCCGACCGGTTGCCCGTCCTCGAGCAGGAACGGCACGTCGCGGCTGCGCACCTCGAGAACCGCACGCGCGGAGGGGTGCCCGTCGGCGCCCTGGCCGAAGCCCGGGTCGAAGAAGCCGGCATAGTGGACGCGAAACTCGCCGAACGCCGGATCGATGGGCGCCATTTCCGCCGCAAGGTCGGAGGGAATTTGCACCTTCTCGCGCGAAGCCAGGATGTAGAACTGGTCGGGGTCGAGGATCAGGCGCTTATCCTCGCGGGCGTGGATCGGCTCCCAGAAGTCCTCGATCCGG
>DATGHB010000098.1:0-3176 GCA_035308265.1 Roseiarcus sp. | reverse complement strand
CGCGATCATCGGCGACCGCCCGCGCTGAGTGTTGGCGAGAATGCATTCTTGCCCAGCGCCTCGGGACCGCCTATCTACTGGGGGAGGAGCTGCCATGTTCATCCAGACCGAAGCGACCCCCAATCCCGCGACCCTCAAGTTCTTGCCCGGCCGGACGGTGATGGACGAGGGCACGTTCGAGGCGCGCGATTCGTCTCAGGCCGAGCGCTCGCCGCTCGCGAGGGCGCTCATGGAGCTGCCGGGGGTGACCGGCGTCTTCTTCGCCAATGACTTCATTTCAGTCACCAAGGGCGAAGGCGAGTGGCAGCACCTGCGGCCCGCGGTGCTCGGGGTGGTGACCGAATTTTTCCTTTCGGGCGAGCCGCTGATCGAGACCGGCGGCGCGGACGTCACGGCGAGCGGCGAATTTTTCGACCCGAAGGACGCCGAGACGGTCGAAGCGATCAAGGAACTGATCGAGACACGGGTGAGGCCGGCTGTGGCGGGCGACGGCGGCGACATCATCTTCAAGGGCTTCCGCGACGGAACTGTCTACCTGACGATGAAGGGCGCGTGCTCCGGCTGCCCGTCGTCGACGGCGACGCTGAGGCATGGAATCGAGAATCTTCTCAAGCACTTCCTGCCGGACATTCACGCGGTGGAGTCGTTCGAGGGATAGGGCCGTTTCTCGAGGCTGCCGATGTTCTATCATTGGCTGTTTCTGACGCTTTTTCTGGTCGTGTGGGTCGGCTGGCTCGCCCTCTGGAGGGCGATGGCCTTCAACGTCAAGGCGGCGGCGCGGTCGGAGAGCCTTGGCTCGCGTCTCTCGCATCTCGCGCCCCTTGTGTTCGCCGGCGGTCTCCTCGCCGCGCCGCACGTTCCCCTTGCCGCGCTCGATCAGCGTTTTGTCCCGCTCGCGATCTGGCCGGCGGCGCTCGGCGCGGCGCTGACTTTCGCCGGCGCCGCGTTCAGCATCTGGGCGCGGTTCATCATCGCCGACAACTGGAGCAGCGACGTTGAGATCAAGCGCGATCACGAACTGATTGTCGCCGGCCCCTACGGTTTAGTCCGCCATCCGATCTATACCGGCCTTCTCCTGATGTTCACAGGCACGGCGCTGGCGGTCGGCGAGTGGCGGGGCGTGCTCGCGGTCGCGATCGCCGCGCTGGCGCTGTGGCGCAAGCTTCGCATCGAAGAATCGTTCATGCGGCTCAAGTTCGGCGAGGCTTACGCCCGCTACGCCGCGCGCACGCCGGCGCTCGTGCCGTTCGTGATATGAGGCGCCCTATGCGGCGCTGCGCGGCTGGATCGCGGCGAGTTCGGCCTTCAGCCGCTCCGACTGCACGTGAAGGTCGTATTTCGACTGCATGTTCATGAACCATTGCGGATCGACGCCGAAAAAACGGCCGAGCCGCAACGCGATCGCCGCGGTCATGCCCTGCCGACCATTGCAGATGTCGTTGATCCGACTGCGCGTGACGCCAATCGACTTGGCGAGCGCGTAGACCGTGACACCCATCGACTCGAGAAACTCTTCGCGCAGAACGACGCCAGGATGAGGCATCGGAATATCCGCGGCCAAGGTGCTATCCTCCGTTAATGATAGTCCACGAACTCAACTTTGTAGGCGTCTCCGTCGCGCCAGACGAAGCAAATGCGCCACCGCTCGTTGACACGGATCGAATGCTGCCCGCGCCGGTCGCCGCCAAGCGCCTCCAGACGATTGCCCGGCGGCGCGCGCAGGTCTTCAAGCCGTGGGACCGTATCCAGCAGGAACAGCTTCCGGACCGCTCGTTCCGCGACGTCTCTCGGCGCCCGCTTCGGCGCTTTGCCGGCGGCCAAGTCTTGCGTCAACCTGTCCCTGAAGGACCGGATCATCCTTGTTCGCACTAGCTTTTGGTACGCTGGTCAATCCACAGGAGGCCCCATGGCACGCGCCGTCAGCGGCATCGTCCCGGTCATGCTGACCCCGTTCACCGACGAGTGCGAGGTCGATTATTCGAGCCTCGAACGGCTGATCGAATGGTATCTCGCCCATGGCGCGGACGCCCTGTTCGCGGTCTGCCAGTCGAGCGAGATGCAGTATCTGAGCCTCGACGAACGAGTGGCGATCGCCCGTTTCGTCGTGCGTGAGGCCGGAGGGCGCGTCCCCGTCATCGCGTCCGGCCACGTGAGCGAGACGCTCGCGGACCAGACGCGCGAGCTCAAGGCGATGGCGGACGTGGGCGCGGACGCGCTGGTTCTCGTCACCAACCGGCTCGATACGGCGAACCAGGGAACCGCGGCCTTCCGCGCGGCTCTCCGCGCGCTCCTGAAAGCCCTGCCGTCCGATCTTCCGCTTGGCCTCTACGAGTGCCCAGCGCCCTACCGGCGCCTGTTGAGCGACGCGGAGTTCCGCGCCTGCCTCGACACCGGCCGTTTCGTGATCCTGAAGGACGTGAGCTGTGACCTCGCGACGGTCCGGCGGCGCCTCGCGATCGCGGCCGGCTCGACTCTCGCGATCGTCAACGCCAACGCCGCGATCGCCGTTCCCGCCATGCGCTCAGGCTCGCGCGGCTTCTGCGGCGTCGCGACCAACCTTCATCCGGATCTGTACGCTTGGGCTTATAGCGCGCCCGATACGGAGCTTGCGCGCGAACTCGAGAGCTTCCTCGTGACGGCGGCGCTGTCGGAGGCGTTCGGCTATCCTGCGCTCGCCAAGATCGTCCACCAGCGCCTCGGCACGCTCACGTCGATCCGGTGCCGCGTCATCGACTACGATGTCCGCGAGCGCTTCTGGGCGCTCGACGCCATTGTCGACGCGCTGATGGCGGGTGCAGGCAGCTACCGCGCCAGGATCGCGGCCTCGCGGTCGAGGCCGAAGGCGACCGCTTAGGGGCGGCGAGCGATCGCCGCCGCCCACCGGACGCCGAACCCCTACCCCACCTCGCTGACCCGCCCGTCGCGGATGGTGACGCGGCGGTCCATGCGGGCGGCGAGGTCCATGTTGTGGGTGGCGACCAGAGCCGCAAGGCCGCTCGCCTTGACCAGCCCGGCGAGCGTGCCGAACACATGGTCGGCGGTCTTCGGGTCGAGATTGCCGGTCGGCTCGTCGGCGAGCAGCACCCTGGGGCCATTGGCGACCGCGCGCGCGATGGCCAAGCGCTGCTGCTCGCCGCCGGACAATTCCGCCGGGCGATGGCTCTCGCGCTGGCCAA
>DATGHB010000097.1:0-2155 GCA_035308265.1 Roseiarcus sp. | reverse complement strand
CACGTTCGGATCTCCCGTCTTGGGCGCCGGCTTCTCGATACCCGGATCCACGTCTCTTGGATGAACGACGCCGTTCGACTGGTTCAGCTTTTTGCTCACGTTCTCGCCTGGAGGCCGAGTCGAGCGGAGCCGTTGGAGTTGGCTTGGTATTGGTCGCCTGGGCGAATGCCGAGCCGTGATGGCAGACGGGCCTGTCGGGTTGGCGTCATTGCGAGCGCGCTGGGAATGGGCAATCTGGAGGCTGCTAATGACGCTGGCTTTGGCTATATCGTCCTTTGAGGCGGCGGCCACATAGTTTACCGCAGCCGCAAACACACAAGCCGCCGCGGCGACTGCTACCGCAAACAGAGACAATTCGTGGTTGGAGCCCTCGTGCCCGGCCATGCAGCTATCTCATCAGCGTAAGCATAACGACCATCTCCAGCGTAAGCATAACGACCATCTCCGCCTTATGTTCCTCAGCTCTTGCCCGGGTACGAGGAAGAGCCGGAGCTGCGAAAAAGCCCCAGCCGGATATCTCCAAGTAAATACAACGCTATGTCGTTGCGGCCCCGATCGTGCTTGGATAGTTTTAGCTGGAGGGCAGGCGCGTTCGGGAGGCGCGGAATGACCATTCCACACGAGCCTTGGCTCGTGGTTCTTTCCATCGCCATCGCGATCCAGGGCAGTTTCGTCGGGCTCTCGCTTGCCCGCGAACTGGACGGGGCCCAGGGGTTCCGCCGGCGTCTCATTCTGGCCGGATCGGCACTGACGGTCGCAACCGGCGTCTGGTCGATGCATTTCGTGGCGATGCTGGCGGCCGACTTCCCCAGCGCGGTCGACTATCTGGTGCTGCCGACGCTGATCTCGTTCCTCATTTGCGTCATCGTGGTGGGGGCGGGGATCTATGCGACGCATGCCTGGCGCGCGCCTCACCTGCGCATCGGCGTCGGCGGCGTGGCGATGGGCCTCGGCGTCAGCGTGATGCACTATGTCGGCATATCGGCGGTTCACCTCGCCGGGCCGACCTGGCACGAGCCGCCCTATGTCGTGGCGTCGATTGCGATCGCGATCTTAGCCAGCGCCTTCGCCCTGTGGGCGCTCGACAGCCGCCCCACCCGGTCGGGACTGTTCTTGGGCGCGGTCGCGCTTGGGTTGGCGATTTCCGGCATGCATTACACCGCCATGGCCGGGATGCGGCTCGACCCGGTGTGCTTCGACGTCTCGCGCTTTGTCGGCGCCGAACCGACGCTGTCGCGCAATGCGCTCGCGGCTCTCGCGACCGTCGTCGCCTTCGGCGTGTGGGAGCCTTTCTGCTGTCGCTTGTGCCCGACACGCGCGCCCCCGGAGGCGCGGAGCCCGCCGCGCCGCCGCTCGCGCCGATGGTCGCCCACGGCCTCCAGCCGGAACCGGCCCCGAAGCCGCTTGTCGCCGAGCTGGAGCCTACGGCGCCGTCCGACGAGCGGGCCCACACGATTCGGGTCGAGAAGGACGGGCGGGCGCGTGAACTCCCCGTGTCCAAGATCTACGCCGTCCGCGCCAACGCCCACTACACATACGTCCACGACGGCGAGAGGGAATATTTCTGCACGCTCTCGATCAGCGCGCTCGAGGCGCGCCTCGATCCGAAGGCGTTCCTCAGAGTCCACCGCAGCTACATCGTCTCGGTCGACCACATCGTGCGGGTCAAGCGATCAGGCGAGGCCGGCGTGGCCGAACTCGGATTGCCGGTGCGGTGCAGCATCCCGATTGCGCGCGCCCACTATCGTCAGGTGAAGCTCAGAATGGCGGCGCTCGCTGGCTGAAGCTGACTTCATGAAATGCGTCAAAGAACCTGACGCATTTCATGCGCGAAACCTGTAGCCGGCGCCTTTTCCAGCGCGCGGTTCATCCGCCGTTGATTGCGCCGCGCCTGACGCTCCAATGCTCTGCGAGCGCGGATCTGGCGCGCGAACGAGAATAGCGAGTTCGCAAAGCCGTCGGCGTCGGGCGGAACCCGCTCGCATTGGGAGGATGTCTTGATCCCCGGATCGTTCGAATATCACCGGCCGGCCGATCTCGCGGAAGCGGTCGCCCTCCTGGGTAAGCTCGATGCGGACGCTCGCGTGATCGCCGGCGGCCACAGCCTGATCCCGATGATGAAACTGCGCCTCGCTGCGCCGACCCATCTCGTCGA
>DATGHB010000096.1:0-3043 GCA_035308265.1 Roseiarcus sp. | reverse complement strand
CTCGCCCGAACCCAGTCCTTTCACGGCGTGCGCTTCGACGGGCGCACTTATGATTGCGGCTCCCGACTCGGGTTCCTCAGCGCCAATCTCGCCTTCGCCCTCGACCGCAGCGACATCGCTCCGGGGCTGAAGGAGGAACTGCGGCGGCTCGGCTTCGCCGGCAAGGGCGGCTGACCGCGCGAGAGCGTCAGCATTTTGCCGATGCAGACCATAGGCCAGCCATGCGCCTGTTCCCCGCAATGACTCCGCCAAAACCGGCATCCGAACATTTTATTTACAAAAATCAGAAATCGCGCTATATCTCGATCTTAGTCGAATCATGGCCCGCGCTCGCGGGGGCGAGCCGAGGGAGAAAGGAGCTTGAGACGTTTTGCACACAACCTGAGACGAGGCTCGGATTTCTTTGTTTGAATCGGCCGTAACCCCTTGAAAAGTCCCGATTCGGAAAAATAAACGCTAGTAAACGCCAGCCGATTTACTAGCGCTTAGGCGCAGTTATCTGGCGTTTATGGGCGCTTACCGCCGTTTATGGGCGAGCGATTCGAGCAAGGGTTGTCTTTCTCTTCCAGCCTCGCGCCGCGCCTGCATCGGGGTCGCGACCGGGCGGTCGGCGCGGGAGGGTTGCGACGCTTCGGCCTGGCGGGCGCTTTCACCCCGCCAAGCCTTCCTTGGCCTTGGCCTCGGCCCACAGCCGCTCCATGTCCTCGAGGCTCGCGCCTTCCGGGGTTTCGCCGCGCTCGGCAAGGCGGCGCTCGATATGGGCGAAGCGCCGTTCGAACTTCAAGTTCGCCCCGCGCAAGGCGGCTTCCGGATCGACCTTGAGATGGCGCGCGAGGTTCGCGACCGCGAACAGGAGATCGCCCAGTTCGCCTGACAGCGCCTCAGCGGAGCCCTCGGCGATCTCCGCCTCGACCTCTGAGACCTCCTCCCTGATCTTGTCCAGGACCGCGTGCGGGTCGTTCCAGTCGAAGCCGACCTTGCCGGCTTTCTCCTGCAGCTTCAGAGCCCGCGTGAGCGCGGGCAGGGCCAGCGGAACGCCGTCGAGGGCGCCGGGCTTGCTCTGCGCGGACGCGCCCTCGGCGTTCGAGGCGAGCTTCGCGCGCTTCTCGTCGGCCTTGATGCGTCCCCAGAGCGCCTTCACTTCGGCTGGGTCGAGCGCGGCGGCGTCGCCGAACACATGGGGATGACGGCGGATGAGCTTGGCGGTGATCGCCTCGACCACGCCGCCGAAATCGAACAGGCCCGCCTCTTCGGCCATACGGGCGTGAAAGACGACCTGCAAGAGAAGATCGCCCAGCTCCTCGCGGAGATCCTCGGTCGCCCCGCGCTCGATCGCGTCGGCCACTTCGTAGGCCTCTTCGATCGTGAACGGGGCGATCGAGGCGAAGGTCTGCTCGACGTCCCAGGGGCAGCCGCGAGCGGGATCGCGCAGCGCCGCCATGATCTCGATCAGGCGCCGGATGTCGCTGGAAGGCTGCGAAGGAGTCAAAGCGAGAGCGAAATGGCCTCGCGTCCCTTGGGCGTGTCCACCACTCTCATCGTGACCTGCTGGCCTTCCGCCAAATGCGAAATGCCGGCCGGGCCGAGGATCGAGATATGGACGAACACGTCCTTGCCGCCGTCCTCGCTGGAGACGAAGCCGAATCCCTTGGCGTCGTCGAACCACTTCACCTTTCCGGTGACCGAGACGGCGGTCGACGGATCGGGCGCGACCCGGCGCGGACGTGGCGAATCGCCGAACCTCGGCTGCGGCGGGCGCTCGACAATGCCGGTCGCGTCGACTTCAAGGACGCGCGTGACCTGCGCTCCCTTGGCGCCCGCGCCGACCTGGACGCGCAATTTGGCGCCCGCAGGAACCGCGTCGTGGCCGGCCGCATGCAAGGCGTTAGCGTGCAGGAAGGCGTCCCCCTGGCCGCCCGCCAATTCGACGAAACCATAGCCTTTGTCCGCCTTGAACCATTTGACGACGGCGTCGACCGCCGGCGCGCCAGGATCGATCGGCGCGGATGACGGCCCGCCCATGGGCGGGCCGCCAAAACCGCCGTCCGGACCGCCGCCGTAGCTACGCTGCGGACGCGGCCTAGACTCGTAGGGCATCGGCCCGTCGTCGTCGAAGCCGCGCTTGCGAGGCCTGAAATCCTTACCCTTGCTCATGCTAGTCCCAGATCTCCACCCAAGGCCTGATCAATGGGATCGCAACGCCACCCGTCGCGGTCCGCTTGGCGAAACTCGGTCGTGACATTTCCGTTTGAACAATCGTGGTTGGCCGGACGCGCAATCCCAATATCTCTCGCCCCTTCAAAGGCAGGGCCCCACAGTCGGCGAAGAGAACCCGGGATGTCGTCCAGCGCGCCCCCGCTCTTCGGTCGGCGAACGGCTCTTCGCCGCCGGCATGAAAAAAAAATATAGCGCCCGCATCGTCGAAACCCGCTCGGCCGGTCACAAAACGTAAACGGACCTTGCAGATCGAGAATAGCGCATTTTTGCGGCGGTCGCCAGATGGTCCAACAGAGCGCGATAAACTATTTATTCATTTAAACTGCTGTGTTGAGTGATTTATTCTTGGGCGCCGGGAAGTGCAGGGCTTGTTGGGCCGGGTCGAAAGGGCGTCCTCACGACGCCCCTATCACGACGGCTATGGACCGGCCAAGCGGCGTCAGCGCCCTACAGGTCCACGAGCTCGAGCGATTTTGGCGCGCGCTCCTGAATGAAGGCGAACCGGGCCTCGGGCTTCGAGCCCATGAGACGCTCGACTGCTTCCGCCGTCGCCTCATTCTCGGCCGCAACGACGGCGACCCGCAGCAGCGTGCGCTTGGCCGGGTCCATCGTTGTGTCGCGCAAATCGCGCATCGGCATCTCGCCGAGCCCTTTGAACCGGCTGACCTCGATTGCGCCCCGGCCAGAGAAGCCCGACTTCATGAGTTCCTCCTTGTGCGCGTCGTCGCGCGCGTAAAGCGAGCGCGCGCCCTGGGTCAGGCGGTAGAGCGGGGGGACGGCGAGATAAAGGTGGCCTTCCTCGATCAGTTTCGGCGTCTGCCGGTAG
>DATGHB010000095.1:0-2952 GCA_035308265.1 Roseiarcus sp. | reverse complement strand
GCGGGTCACGCCTCGGACGTCGTCAGCGCGAGCGCGTGCAGTTCCCCGCCCATGCGCCCTTTCAGCGCCTCATAGACCATCTGGTGCTGGCGGACTTTGGTTTTGCCCTTGAAGGCCGGGGTGACGACTTTGGCCCCGTAGTGGTTCCCGTCGCCCGCCAGATCCTTCACTTCGACCCGGGCGTCGGGAAACGCCTCGCGGATCATCGTCTCAATCTCGATTGCCGACATGGCCATTGCGGTTATGCTCCTTCAACGCCTCGAGGGCGCGCTCCTCGTCCTCGGATTCCGCCTCGAGGCGCGCGACGATGTCCTCGGCGGGTTCACTCGCCGCGATCGTGACCCCGTCGGTCATCAGAATCATGCAGTCGGCCGGATCGGCGGCGTTGATGGCGACCACCCGCTCGGGCCGGACATAGGCGAAGCCTTTCACGGTCTTGACGATGACAAACGGAATCATGGGTTCCCCTCGGGGCGGCTCATAGTGTTGGGAAGCCAATTCTCATAGGCTTCCACGAGCGCCGCAAGGGCGAGCGGAGCAGCGCCGCCGAGCCTCAAGGTCTCGCCTCCCGTGACGCCAATGCGTGAGAGCGGAACGCCGAGGCTTGTCGCCTCCTCCGCGATCGCGGCCGACTGCCCGGGGGCGCAGGCGAGGACGTAGCGGCCCTGATCCTCGCCGAAGAAGAAGGCGTGCTCAGCTCCCTCCGCCTGAACGCTCGCGCCGATCCCCCCGGCGATCGCCATCTCGGCCAGCGCCACCGCGAGCCCGCCGTCGGAGAGGTCATGGACCGCCGTGACCCGGCCCGCCCGGACGAGGGACAAGACGAATTCCCCGTTGCGGCGCTCGGCGGCGAGATCGACCGGCGGCGGGGCGCCCTCCTCGCGGCCCGCGACCGTCGCGAGCCAGGCCGAGCGGCCGAGCCATGCGGGCGCCCCGCCAACGAGGAGAATATCCTCGTCCGCCGCCTTGAACGCGAGGCTCGCCGTCTTCGCCACGTCCTCGACAAGTCCGACTCCGCCGATTGCGGGCGTGGGGGGAATGCTCGTGCCCATCGTCTCGTTGTAGAGCGAGACATTGCCGGACACGACGGGAAAGTCGAGGGCGCGGGCGGCTTCGCCCAGGCCCTCGATGCAGCCGACGAACTGGCCCATGGTCTCGGCGCGCTCCGGATTGCCGAAATTGAGATTGTCAGTCAGCGCGAGCGGGCGCGCTCCAACGGCGATCAGGTTCCGCCACGCCTCGGCGACCGCCTGCTTTCCGCCCTCGCGCGGGTCGGCCAGGCAGTAGCGTTCGGTGCAATCGACGGTCAGCGCGAGACCCTTGGGCCCGTCGCCGAGCCGGATGACCGCGGCGTCGCCGCCCGGGCCCTGGATCGTATTGCCGAGGATCAGCGAGTCGTATTGCTCATAGATCCAGCGCTTCGATGAGAGATCGGGCGAGCCGATCAGCGTGAGGAGCGCCTTATCCGTCGAGATGGGCGGAGCGATCGAGGCGGGGTCGAGCGCCGGCGCGGGCGCGGTTTCCGTCCACGGGCGGTCATAGAGCGGCGCCTGGTCGCCGAGCTCCCTGATCGGCAGGTCCGCCTTGACCTCGCCGCCGCGCCTGACCACGAAGCGCCTCGTGTCGGCAGTCTTGCCCAGAATGGCGAAATCGAGCCCCCATTTCATGAAGATCGCCTCGGCCTCCTGCTCCTTCTCGGGCTTGAGCACCATCAGCATGCGCTCCTGGCTCTCGGAGAGCATCATCTCGTAGGCGCTCATGCCCGCCTCGCGGCAGGGCACGCGGTCGAGGTCGAGGTCGACTCCGAGATCGCCTTTCGCGCCCATCTCCGCCGCCGAGGATGTAAGCCCGGCCGCGCCCATGTCCTGAATGGCGATCACCGCTCCGCAAGCCATCAGTTCGAGGCAGGCTTCGAGCAGGAGTTTTTCCGCGAACGGATCGCCCACCTGGACGGTCGGGCGCTTCTCTTCCGCGTCGGCTTCAAACGAGGCCGAGGCCATGCTCGCGCCGTGGATGCCGTCGCGCCCCGTCTTGGAGCCCAGATAGACGATTGGATTGCCGATTCCTGTCGCTTTCGAGGTGAAGATCGCATCCCGCCTGGCGACGCCGAGGGCAAAGGCGTTGACCAGGATGTTGCCGTCGTAGCCCTTATGGAAGCCGGTCGAGCCGCCGACGGTCGGCACGCCGAACGCATTGCCATAAGCGCCGATGCCGGCGACGACTCCGGCAAGGAGGCGCCGGGTCTTGGGATGCTCCGGCGCGCCGAAGCGCAGGAAGTTGAGCGCCGCGACCGGCCTTGCGCCCATGGTGAAGACGTCGCGCAGAATGCCGCCGACTCCCGTGGCCGCGCCCTGATAGGGCTCGATGAACGAGGGATGGTTGTGGCTCTCCATCTTGAACACGCACACCTCGCCATCGCCGATGTCGATTACGCCCGCGTTCTCGCCCGGCCCGTAAATGACATGAGGGCCCGTGGTCGGCAGCTTGCGCAGGTGGAGGCGGGACGACTTATAGGAGCAATGCTCGTTCCACATCGCCGAGACGATGCCGAGTTCGGTGAAGGTCGGGGTCCGCCCGATCAGCTTGACCAGCCTGGCGTACTCGTCCGCCTTGAGGCCGTGCGCGATGGCGAGCTGTTCGTCGACTGTCGGTTCGGTTGCGGTCAAAGGCTCGGCTTTGCTGGTCGCGTCCACGCCGCCCAATAGCCTTGCCCGGCGCCGACCTCAAGACGCGGCACGCTTTCGCCCACTCGAGTAAGTTGTCCTTGGGTGGGGATCGATCGCCGTTAGCGCCCCCGCCCCCCTTTACGGGGGCGGGCCGGGGTTGGGGGGCCGCCCGGACGGCCGAGGTTATCGTTCGTTGGACGGCGCGACCACCCTCCTTGATCCTCCCCCACAAGGGGGAGGAAACGACGGTCGGCGCGTAAACGCCAATGGGACTGCTCTAGGACCG
>DATGHB010000094.1:0-3725 GCA_035308265.1 Roseiarcus sp. | reverse complement strand
CAACGGCCTCGAGATCGTCGCGCCTGAGCGGCGCGCGACCGGCTTCACCTTTCAGCCGGCGGTCGTCGCCGACCCAAAGCTTAAGCCGATTGTCGGCCTCGCGCGGACGGGCATGATCCGGGCCAAGGCGCCGCCGCGCGGACCTGTCCCGCCGCGCGAGGACTGGTACGACTACGTCGCCGCCGCCGGCCTGCCGACCATCGCCGTGATCCAGGACCTCGACGACCCACCCGGCTTCGGCGCGTTCTGGGGCGAGGTGCATACCGCCGTGCATGCCGGGCTTGGTGTCGCCGGCTGTGTGACCAACGGCTCGTTCCGCGACATCGGCATGCTCGCGCCCGGCTTCCAGATCGTCGGCGGGCGGATCGGGCCGAGCCACGGGCATGTGCACATGGTTCAGATGAAGTGCGACGTGAATGTCCTCGGCACGCTCGTGGGCCACGACGACGTGGTCCACGCCGACCTGCATGGGGCGGTTGTGATCCCGGCTGAGGCCGTGCGTGCGCTTCCGAAGGCGATCGACCTCATGGCGCGACGCGAGAAGGTGATTCTCGACCGGGCGCGCGCTCAAGGCTTCACCAGCCGGGCGATGCGCGAGGCGCTCCGCCAGTCCGGCGAAATCCACTAATCGCGAAACGGAGCCTCACATGGCCTCTCCCTTTCGCGCCGGCGTCATCGGCTGCGGGTTCTTCGCCCAGAACCATCTCGCGGCGTGGGCCAGCATGGATGAAGTCGTCCTCGCCGCCGTGTGCGACCTCGACCTCGGCAAGGCGCGCGCCGCGAAGGATCGCTATAACGCAGGCGCGGCCTATGCCGACGCGGCCGAGATGCTCGACCGCGAGCGGCTCGACTTCGTGGACATCGCGACCACCATGGAATCGCACGCAGAACTCGTCGGGATTGCGGCTCAACGCAAGATTCCGACGATCGTGCAGAAGCCGCTTGCGCCAAGCTGGAAGGATTGCGTTTCCATTGTCGAAGCCTGCCGCGCGGCCGGAATCCCGTTCATGGTCCATGAGAACACCCGGTTCCTTAACCCCGTGCGCAAGGCGCGCGACGTCATCGTCTCCGGGGCGATCGGCAGGCCGACCTGGGCACGAGTGTCGTTCCGCACCGGACACGACATCTATGGCAAGCAGCCTTACCTGGCGAAGGTCGACAAGTTCGTGATCCTCGACCTCGGCGTGCACATGCTCGACGTGACCCGCTTTCTCATGGGCGAGGCGACGCGGCTCTACTGCCAGACGCACAGCGTCAAGCCGGGAATCGCCGGCGAGGACATGGCGACGATCATCCTTCAGCATGAAGGCGGCGCGACCAGCGTCGTCGAATGCAGTTACGCGAGTCCCATTCACCCCGATCCGTTTCCTCAGCTCACGTTGCAGGTGGAGGGAACGGCCGGCAGCCTGCGGCTCAGCCCGGGATACCGGCTAAGCGTGTTCTCGAAGGGAGAAGCCAGCGAAACCGATGTGTCGCCGGCCATGCTGCCCTGGTCGACGCCGCCCTGGCACGGCACGCAGGAGAGCGTGCTCCGGGTCCAGCGGCACTGGGCGCAATGCCTGCGGGAGGGGCGCGAACCCGAGACCTCGGGAGCGGACAGCCTCAAGACCTATGGGCTGGTCTTCTCCGCCTATGAATCGGCGCGCACGGGCGAAGCCCGCGCGCCGATCGCGTGAAAGGGCGGCTCTCCCATGAGACAGAACGGCGGGAAGATCGGCCTCAGCGCCGACCTCTTCGATACGAAAGGCCGGCCCATGTTCGGCGCGGGACCTCTATCGCTGTTCTCGGATGAGGGCCTGGCCTTCGACGTCGTCCCGACGCAGGAGGGACGGCTGCCCCCCTCGGCCTTCATGGACTACGAGGCGCTTCTGATCGGCGGCTCGCGAGTCTCCGACGCGGAACTGGCCGGCGAAAGCGGGAAGCTGCGCGTCGTCGCGCGCAATGGGGTCGGCTATGACGCGGTCGACACGCGAGCGCTGAGCCGGCGCGGCATTCTTCTCACCAACACGCCCATTCCGGTCAGAAACGCCGTCGCCGCCACCGCGGTCGCGTTCATTCTGGCCTTGAGCCTGCGGCTTCCGCTCAAGTCGCGGCTGGCGCGCGAGGGCAGATGGAAGGAGCGAGGCGACCATCCCGGGATCGGGCTGCCGGGGCGGACGCTTGGAATCATCGGCTTCGGCGGGATCGGACGGGAGCTTGCCCGGTTGATGCAGCCATACGGGATGAGGATTCTGGCGGCCGATCCTCACGTCGGCGCGGAGACCGCGGCGCTTGCGGGCGCCAAGTTGTGTGAACTCGACGATCTGCTCAAGCTGGCGGATTTCGTGGTCGTGGCGTGCCTCCTGAACGACTCGACGCGGCGCCTCCTGAACGCCGACCGCCTGCGCCTGATGAAGGCCTCCGCCTATCTGATCAATGTCGCGCGCGGCCCGATCATCGACGAACCCGCCTTGATCGACGTTCTGAGCCGAGGTCAGATCGCGGGCGCGGCGCTCGACGTTTTCGAGCGCGAGCCTCCCGACCCCGCGAACCCTCTGCTCGCGATGGACAACGTGATCTCGACCGCGCATTGCCTGTGCTGGACTGACACTTTCGTCGATGCGGTCGCCCGGGACGCGATAGCCGGAATCATCGATGTCATGAATGGCCGCTTGCCACCGTTCGTAGTCAATCCGGAAGCCAACGACCACGCGCGCGTGCGGAGCTGGATTCATGCGCAGTGACCGCGCCCTCGATTGGGGACCGGCGCCGAAAGTCAGGTCATCTGGGTGACGAGCTTCGGGTTCAGGTAGGCTTCGAGCGCCTCGACGCCGCCTTCCGAGCCGTAGCCCGAGTCCTTGACGCCGCCGAAGGGCAGCTCGGGGAGCGCGAGTCCATTGTGATTGATCGACACCATGCCGCTCTCGATGTCGCGGCCGACATCCGCCATCGTCTTCGCCGACTTGGTGAAGGCGTAGGCGGCGAGCCCATAGGCGAGGCGGTTGGCCTCACGAACCGCGGAATCGTAATCGCGGAAGGGGCTCATGACCGCGATCGGACCGAAGGGCTCTTCGTTCATCACCCGGGCAGCGACGGGAACGTCGATGAGAACGGTCGGGGCGAAGAAATAGCCGCGGTTGCCGATCCGCTCCCCGCCGCACGCGACTTTCGCGCCGCGAGAGACGGCGTCGGCCGTGATCGTCTCCATCGCCGCGAGACGGCGCGCATGGGCCAACGGCCCCATGGTCACGCTGTCGGCGAGCCCGTCCCCGACCTTGATCGCTTTCGCCGCGCTGACGAAGCCATCGACGAATTTCGGATAAACGCTCTCATGGACGATGAACCGCGTCGGCGCGATGCACACCTGACCGGCGTTGCGGAATTTCGAGCCTGCCAGAACCTTGACCGCGCGATCGACGTCGGCGTCCTCGAACACGATCGCCGGCGCATGGCCGCCGAGCTCCATCGTCATCCGTTTCATGTGCTTGCCCGCGAGCGAGGCAAGCTCTTTGCCGACCGCGGTCGACCCGGTGAACGAGATTTTCCTGATCGCTGGATGGGGGATGAGATAGGCGCTGACCGCCGCGGGATCGCCGAACACGAGGTTCACCACGCCGGCTGGCGCGCCGGCGTCGGCGAAGGCGGCGACGAGCGCCGCGCAGCTCGCGGGCGTGTCCTCCGGGCACTTGATGATGATCGAGCATCCCGCCGCCAGCGCGGCGGAAATCTTGCGCACCGCCTGGTTG
>DATGHB010000093.1:0-6127 GCA_035308265.1 Roseiarcus sp. | reverse complement strand
ATCGTTGAGACCCTGCCGCGCCGCTTTGACGCGCTATGCAACGTCGCCGGCGTCTCCGGCATGATCGGGGCGGCGAAAACGCTGGCGATCAACTTTTATGGCCTGAGAGAATTGACTGAGGCGCTCGCGCCGCGGCTGCGCGAGGGCGGCGCTGTCGTCAACGTCGCCTCGATCGCCGGCTACGGCTGGCGCGCCAATCTCGAGCGCGCCAAGGCGTTCTTGGCCGCGCCCGGATTCCCCGATCTCGGCCCGCTCCTCGCCGCCCATCAGGTTCCGGACGGCGAAGCCTATCCGCTGTCCAAGGAGCTCCTGCTGCTGTGGACGATGCGGGCCGCGCATCAGCCGTTGTTCAAGGACCGCGGATTGCGCGTCAACGCTGTGAGCCCCGGCCCGGTCACGACCCCGATCTTAAAGGAATTTCGGCAGATCTTCGGCGATCCGCGCGTCGACGACGACATCGCGCGGGTCGGCCGCGCCGGCTCGGCGCCGGATATTGCGCCTGCGGTCCTGTTCCTGTGCTCGGACGGCGCGCGCTGGATCAATGGCGCGAACCTGCCGGTCGACGGCGGCCTCGAAGCCTCGATCAACGCCAGCGTCCTCGGGTTCTAGCCGGCGCCGGGCGTGAGGCCCGGCGAATGAAGCCAATGGAGGCTCACATCAAGGTTGATTTCATCATCGACGGCGCGGCGGCGCCGGCCGCATCGGGCGCCAGATACGCGCGCCGCGACCCGGTCACGGGAGCTGTGGCCAGCGAAGCCGCGGCGGCGGGCGAAGCCGACGTCGCAAGCGCGGTCGAGGCGGCGGCGCGGGCGTTCCCCGCCTGGTCCGAGACCGGTCCCGGCGAACGGCGCGCTCTCCTGCTCAAGGCCGCCGACATGCTCGAGGCGCGGGCGGACGAGTTCACAAATCCGATGATCGAGGAGATCGGCGCGACCGCGCCGTGGGCGGGCTTCGATGTCCACTTCGCCGCCAGCATGCTGCGCGAAGCCGCCAGCCTGACCACGCAGATAACGGGCGAGATCATCCCGGCCGACAAGCCCGGCGTGATTTCGCTTGCCGTCCGCCAGCCCGCCGGCGTCGTGCTTGGCATGGCGCCCTGGAACGCCCCGGTGATCCTTGGCGTCCGCGCGATCGCCGCGCCGCTCGCCTGCGGCAACACGGTGATCCTGAAATCGTCGGAAGTCTGCCCGGCGACCCATCGGCTGATCGGTCAGATCATGAACGAAGCCGGCTTCCCCAAGGGCGTGGTCAACGTGATCTCCAATGCTCCCGATGACGCTCCGAAGGTGGTGGCGGCGCTGATCGCTCATCCCGCGGTCAAGCGGGTGAATTTCACCGGCTCGTCCAGGGTTGGCAAGATGATCGCCAGGCTCGCGGCGGAGCATCTGAAGCCCGTCCTGCTCGAACTCGGCGGCAAGGCGCCGATGATCGTGCTCGACGACGCCGACGTCGACGCGGCGGTCAACGCCGCGGTGTTCGGCGCGTTCGCCAATCAGGGCCAGATCTGCATGTCGACGGAGCGGCTGATCGTCGACGCCAAGGTCGCCGACGCCTTTGTCGAGAAGCTCGCCAAGCGCGCGGCGGCGCTGCCGAGCGGCGATCCGCGCGGCCATGTCGTGCTGGGCTCGATGGTCAATATCGGCGCGGCCGAGAGGATGGACGAACTGATCGCCGACGCGGTTGACAAGGGCGGCAAGGTCGTCGCCGGAGGAAAGCGCAAGGGCAGCATCGTCGAAGCGACGATCATCGACCGGGTGACCCCGGCCATGCGCATCTACCGCGAAGAGTCGTTCGGGCCGGTGAAGCCGGTCGTGCGGGTAAACGGAGAGGAGGAGGCGATCCGCGTCGCCAACGATACGGAATATGGCCTCTCGGCCGCGGTGTTCAGCCGCGACGTCCAGCGCGCGCTTCAAGTCGCCAAGCGGGTCGAGTCCGGGATCTGCCACATCAACGGTCCGACGGTGCACGACGAGGCGCAAATGCCGTTCGGTGGCGTGAAAGCCTCAGGCTATGGCCGCTTTGGCGGCAAGGCGGTGATCGCCGAGTTCACCGACCTTCGCTGGATCACCATTGAGGGCCCGCAGGCCTATCCATTCTGAGGCGGAAACGCGGACGCCGGGTGAAATCTGGGGGTCGGCTCACTCGGCGATCGCCCGTTCGTCGTATAAGCTTTCGCTTCCATGTCAGACTTGGCGCTATCGATCGTTCTGGGCGTCGCCTTAGCCGCGGCGACCGGCTTTCGCGTCTTCTTGCCGATGCTCATTGTTAGCGGCGCGGCCTATAGCGGGCATCTCCATCTGGATAGCGGCTTCGCCTGGCTCGGCACGCCGGCGGCCCTGATAATGCTGAGCGTGGCGGCCCTCGTGGAAGTGCTGGCCTATTACATTCCAGTCGTCGACAACCTGCTCGATGTCGTGGCCGCGCCCGCCGCGTTCATCGCCGGGACGATCCTGTCGGCGGCTGTCATGACCGATATGCCGCCGATGGTGAAATGGACCGCGGCCATTATCGCTGGCGGCGGCGTCGCGGGACTGACCCAGGGCGTGACAGGGATTCTGAGAGCCCACTCGACCGTCCTGACCGGCGGTCTCGGCAACTTCGTCATCTCCACCGCCGAGCTCGGCGGCGCCGCCGTGATCTCCTTCCTGGCGCTGGCGGCGCCGGTCGCCGCGATCGCGCTGGTCGTCCTGTTCCTGCTCACCGCGATCCGTCTCATCCGCCCGCTCTTTCGAGGCGCGAAATCATCAGGGGGCTAGCCGCCCCAGGTCGCAAACATGCCTACCGCCGCGGCGGCCATGACGGCGGTCGCGATCCAGCCGAGCGCCTTGAGCCATGATGTGAGGGCGAACTCGCCCATTACCCTGCGTCGCGAGGCCATGTGCATGATCATGGCCATGACCGGAACCGCGACGACGCCGTTGACGACGGCGCTGACGATCAGCGCCTTGATCGGATCGAGCGGGGAAAAATTGATGAGCGCGCCGAGGAAAGTCGCGCCCGCAATCGCCCAATAGAAGGCCGGCGCGCGGCCAACCCGCTCGTCGAGCCCGGTGCGCCAGCCGAACGTCTCGCCAACCGCGTAAGCCGCGCTGCCGGCCAGAACCGGCACGGCCAGCAGCCCCGTGCCGACGACGCCGAGCGCGAACACCGCGAAAGCAAATTCACCCGCAATCGGTTTCAGCGCCTTCGCGGCGTCCGCTGATGTCTCCACGTTGGTCACGCCATGGGCGTGGAGGGTCGCGGCGGTCGTCAGCACGATGAACAGCGCCACCACATTGGACACCGCCATGCCAACCATCGTGTCGAGCCGGATGCGCTGAAGCTGCCGAGGCGCCTGGTCTGGGGCCTTGAGAATTGGTTTCGCGGCCGGATCATTCTTCACCTCCTCGACCTCCTCCGACGCCTGCCAGAAGAAGAGATAGGGGCTGATCGTCGTACCGAAGATCGCGACAACGATGGTGAAGTAAGCCGCCGTCCATTCGACATGGGGAACAACAAGATGGAAGGCGACGGTCCCCCAAGGCGCACCGACGACGAATACCGTGGCGACGTAGGCGAAAAGCGAGAGCGTGAGCCAGCGCAATACGGAAACGTAGCTCGCGTAGCGCATGAACACTTCGAGGAGCGCCGTGACAATGGCGAATGCGGCGACATAAAGCCATTGCGGGCCAGGCAGGAGGAGCTTGAGCGCCGCAGCCATCGCGCCGAGGTCGGCGCCGATATTGACGACGTTGGCGAGGACGAGAAGGCTCACCAGCGCATAGAGCAGGTAGGGGGAATAGTGACGGCGCATGTTGGCGGCGAGGCCCTTGCCCGTCACCCGTCCGACTTTGGCGCTGATCATCTGGATCGCGCACATGAGGGGATAGGTGAGGAGAAGAGTCCACGAGAGCGCGAAGCCGAAGGCCGCGCCAGCCTGAGCGTAGGTGGCGATTCCGCTCGGGTCGTCGTCCGAAGCGCCGGTTATGAGCCCCGGGCCGAGAATGTCGGCTAGCGTTGGGCGATGAGGGCGCTTGACCCGGCCAGCGTCTCGACAATCCGTGATCGCCATTGCCGCATCCCCTTGTGCGCCACGACAACGGGCGACAACCCGTTTCGTTCCTTAAGCGATCGCCATCGCTCGCGCGTCGAGGACCGCGCGCGCCCACTCCTCCGGGCGCTCCTGGGGCAGGTTGTGGCCGGCGCCGCTGAACACGCGATGCTGGTGGGGGCCGATGAATTTCCTCGCATGATGCGCCGTGCCCGGATTCACGCCGTCCGAATCGCCATCGATGGCGATCGCGGGGACGGCGATCGACGGCTGGGCGGCGAGCCTGGCCTCGATGGCGGCATAGGCCTTGTCTCCGGCGGCGAGCCCGTAGCGATGCCGGTAGGAGTGGATGACCACCTCGACGAAATCGGGATTGTCGAACGCGCCGGCCGTGCGGTCGAAGGTCGCCCCGTCGAACGTCCATGTGGGCGACCACATCCGCCACAAGAGGCGCGTGATGCCGCGCCGATCCTTCTCGAGGCCGCGCCGGCCGCGCTCATTGTGGAAATAATACTGGTACCAGAAGGCCGCCTCCTCGGACGGGCTCGCCGGCTCCATCGCGCGGGCGATGTCCTGGATGTTGTAGGCATTGCCCGAGACAAGCGCTTGGGCGCGCTCGGGCCAGAGCGCTGCGACCACGCAGGCCGCCCGCCCGCCCCAGTCGTAGCCGCCAAGCACGGCGCGCTCGATTGCGAGCGCGTCCATGAGCGCGAGAAGGTCGCTGCCGAGCGCCGCCTGCTCGCCCGAGCGCGGAGTCTTTGCCTCGAGGAACCGCGTCGGCCCGTAGCCGCGCAGATAGGGAACGATCACCCGCGCGCCGGCCCGGGCCAGAATCGGCGCCGCATCCGAATAGGCCTGGACGTCGTAAGGAAAGCCGTGGCCCATGATGCACGGCCAGCCGGAAGCGGGTCCGTATTCCAGATAGGCGATGGAAAGAACGCCGGCTTCGATCGTCTTGGCAGTCGCCTGCACGTGTCGTCTTCCCTCCGGCCGGCGAAGCCGTGATAATGTGGCTCGTCGATCGTACATACGGCAAAAGAGCGGGAAACAACATGGAGCCTAAAGAGGACGCCATCGTCGACATTCCCAAGGAGCGCCTGAGTTTTTTTGGCGGCGCAGGCAAAATGCTCCTGCCTAGTCCTACGACCGTGGCGGCGCTGATCGAGAAAATGCCAGAGGGCAAACTCATCACCACGAGTCTAATTTGCCAGAAACTTGCACAGCAGTTTGACGTCCGCGGGACATGCCCGGTTACAACCCAAAAAGCCCTTCAGGCCATCGCCCATGATCCCGGCAACAAAGTCGCCTATTGGCGAGTCGTGAAAGCGAATGGAGGACTCATCAACCGGTTTCCCGGTGGCGCGGAAGGTCAGGCGGAACGCCTGCGAAAAGAGGGCTTCGCGCTCGATAGGAAGGGGAAGACGCCAAAGGTGACGAATTTCCGGGAAAGCATCGTTCCGTTGTGAGTGGTCTTGACGTCGCCATCGCCGGTAGGCTAAATGCTAAAGTCGGTTGCTTGCGAGGTTATCGCGTGGCGAAGCTTATTGTACCTTTGGCGCTGGAGGGCGGGCAGACCTAGGATCTGCACCCGTTTGCTGGCGCTTACCCGAAGGCCCCTCGAGGGCCTTTTTTGTTGCCCCGAATTCCCGGTTGACGAGAGACAAGGCGGAGAGTTGCGAACATGGCCAAGCACATGACCGGCGCGGAAATGGTCGTCGAGGCGCTGAAGGACCAGGGCGTCGAGATGGTCTTCGGCTATCCGGGCGGCGCTGTGCTGCCGATCTATGACGCCATTTTCCACCAGAACAAGCTTCGCCACATCCTCGTCCGCCACGAGCAGGGCGCGGCTCACGCCGCGGAAGGGTACGCGCGTTCCACCGGCAAGGTCGGCGTTCTCCTGGTCACCTCAGGGCCCGGCGCGACCAACGCCATCACCGGCCTGACCGACGCGCTGATGGACTCGATTCCGCTCGTGTGCATCACCGGCCAGGTGCCGACCCATCTCATCGGCTCGGACGCGTTCCAGGAATGCGACACGACCGGCATCACCCGCAGCTGCACCAAGCACAATTACCTCGTGCGTAAGGTCGACGATCT
>DATGHB010000092.1:0-2039 GCA_035308265.1 Roseiarcus sp. | reverse complement strand
GACCATCTCGCGCTCGGCGATCGTCCCGGTCTCCTGGATCAGCCGGTCGGCGAGCGTCGACTTGCCGTGGTCGATATGGGCGATGATCGCGAAGTTGCGGATGTTGTCGATCGGGTGCGCGGTCATGGCCATCGCGGCATTAGCAGGGCGCGGCGGGCAAGGGAACCGGATTTAAGGCCCGGGCGAGACAAGCACCAAAGCCTACCCTTGCGCCGGCCGTTGTCCGAGGCCGGTATGGAAACGCAGGAGATAGCCGTCGGGATCCGCGATGACGAACTGCCGGCCGCCGTTCTCGACCCGGTTCTGCCTGTACCAGCGCTCCTCGAGCGGGAGATAGGGGACGAGGCCCGCGGCGAGGATGCGCGCGTGGAGCGCCGCGGCGTCGGCGACGTTGATCTGAAGGTTCACTCCGCGTCCGTATGGGTGTTCGAGCGGGGCGGTTCGAAAGCGGCGGCCGGGTCCGGCGGCCTCCTCCAGCATGAGGTGCGCGTCGTTCAGAACCACGTAGGCGAACCGCTCCTCCGGCCGCTCAAACGAAATCCTGAAGCCGACCAGCTTGACGTAGAACTCCAGCGAGCGCGCGAGATCCCGCACGTCAAGTTCAGGGATGAGACCAGGGCCGGTCATGTCCCCGCCGGATGCGCGGCGCAAGAGCGGCGCAGGACGCCTGTTCCGCGCCGCCCTCCTCGTCGCTCGCCGGCCGGGATACCCCGGACGATCACTCCGCCGCCATCGCGAGCGGCGCCTGGCGACGGGCGAGGTCGAAGCGGTCGAGGTTCATCACCTTGGCCCACGCCCTGGCGAAGTCCTTGACGAACTTCTCCTTCCCGTCAAAAGAGCCATAAACCTCGGCGAGCGCCCTCAGCTCAGAGTGCGAGCCGAAGATGAGATCGACGCGCGTGCCGGTCCACTTGGCCTCGCCCGTCTTGCGGTCGCGGCCCTGGTAGACGCCTTCCGCGCCTTCGGCCGGCTTCCATTCCGTGCGCATGTCGAGCAGGTTGACGAAGAAGTCGTTGCTCAGCGTTCCGGGCCGGTTGGTGAACACGCCGTGTCGGGAACCGCCGGAGTTGGCGCCGAGCACGCGCAGGCCGCCGACGAGAACCGTCATTTCCGGCGCAGCCAGCCTGAGCAGCTGCGCCTTGTCGATCAACGCCTCCTCGGGCGCCATGATGTCCTGGCTGCGATAATAGTTGCGGAAACCGTCCGCATATGGCTCGAGCGGAGCGAAGGAAGCTGCGTCGGTCTCCTCCTGCGAGGCGTCCATCCGTCCCGGCGTGAAGGGAACCCTCACCTCCTGCCCGGCGTCCTTCGCGGCCTTCTCGATCGCCGCCCCGCCGCCAAGAACGATCAGGTCGGCGAGCGAGACCTTCTTGCCGCTCTTGGCGGAAGCGTTGAAATCCCTCTGGATCGCCTCGAGCTTCTCGAGCGTCTTCTTGAGCTGCGGCGGGTTGTTGACCTCCCAGTCCTTCTGGGGCTGGAGGCGAACGCGCGCGCCGTTTCCTCCGCCGCGCTTGTCGGAGCCGCGGAACGTCGAGGCTGAGGCCCACGCGGTCGACACAAGCTCGGGAACGGTGAGGCCGGAGGCGAGGATCTTCGCCTTGAGCGCGGCGATATCCTGTTCGTCGACCAACGGGTGATCGACAGCGGGAATCGGGTCCTGCCAGATCAGCGTCTCCTTCGGGACTAGGGGCCCGAGATAGCGGATCCTAGGCCCCATGTCGCGGTGCGTCAGCTTGAACCAGGCGCGGGCGAACGCGTCCGCGAACTGATCCGGATGCTCATAGAAGCGCCGCGAGATCTTCTCGTAGGCCGGGTCCAGCCGCAGCGAGAGATCGGTGGTCAGCATGGTCGGCAGCCGCTTCCTCGACGAATCGAAAGGATCGGGAACCGAGGGTTCGACGTTCTTCGCCTGCCACTGCCAGGCGCCGGCCGGGCTCTTGGTCAATTCCCACTCGTACTTGAACAGGTTGTCGAAGAAGTGATTGCTCCACCTGATAGGCGTCTGCGACCAGATGACTTCCGGGCCGCCGGTGATCGCG
>DATGHB010000091.1:0-3595 GCA_035308265.1 Roseiarcus sp. | reverse complement strand
GCGCAAACGAAGATCTTGACGCGCGCCCGCGATTTCTTTCGCGCCGTCATCGCTTCTTCTCGCGATCCCCCGACTCGCAACGGGGCGCCTTCATTGTGGCGCAAGACTGCCTTCCGTTCAACACGCATCGACGGGAGGCTGGGCGCCGCGCGTTCGGTTGCATTCCCGTAATCGAAGCGCTCTATTCCAGGATCGCCGACTCCCCAGGGGAGTGGCGCGCCTTTCGGTGGGATCGAGCGCCTCATGGCCGAGAGCAGGAAACTCGCCGCCGTTCTGGCCGCCGACGTCGTCGGCTTCAGCCGACTCGCCGGCGCGGACGAGGACCGCACCCTGGCTCGGCTTCGCGCGCTGCGCAGCGATCTCCTTGACCCGACGGTCGCCGTGCACAACGGCCGTGTCGTCAAGCGCACCGGCGATGGAGCTCTGGTCGAGTTCCGAAGCGTTGTCGATGCGGTGCGCTGCGCCATCGAGATTCAGCGCGGTATGATGGAGCGCAATGCCGGCTTGCCGGACGACCGCAGGATAGAATTTCGCATCGGCATCCATGTCGGCGACGTCGTCGAGGAGAGCGACGGCGACCTGATGGGCGACGGCGTCAACATCGCCGCGCGCCTCGAGGGCGTCGCCGGGCCCGGCGCAATCTGTCTCTCCGAAGACGCCTATCGGCAGGTGAAAGCGCGGCTCGACCTGACGGTCAGCGATCTCGGGGCGACGGCCCTCAAGAACATTGCCGAGCCGGTGCGAGTCTATTCGCTGGCGGTTGCGAAACCCTCCGCGCCGATCGAGGCCAAGGCCGAGATCGGTCCTCAGCGGCCGCCCGCGTTGTCCGGCAAGCCCTCCATCGCCGTGCTGCCCTTCGCCAACATGAGCGGCGACGCGGAGCAGGAATATTTCGCCGACGGCATCTCGGAAGATATCATAACGGCGCTGTCGAAGCTCGCGCAGCTCTTCGTCATCGCGCGCAATTCCTCGTTCACCTTCAAAGGCAAGAACGTCCACATCGGCGAGGTCGGGAGGAGCCTCGGCGTGCGCTACGTCCTCGAAGGCAGTGTGCGGAAATCGGGCGCGCGGGTTAGAATCACCGCGCAGCTCATCGACGCGACGACCGGCGGGCATTTGTGGGCTGAGCGGTTCGACCGGGATCTGACTGACATTTTCGCGGTGCAGGACGACGTGACGAGCAAGATCGTCTCGGCGCTTGCGCTCAATCTCGGCCCGGGCGACCGGCGCAGCATCGCTGTGGAGCACACGGACAACCAGGAAGCGTACGACTGTTTCCTGCGCGGGCGTGAACTGTTTCTTCGGGCTACCAAAGACGCCAACCGCGAAGCCGGAAACCTGCTGCGGCGCGCCATAGAACTCGATCCCCGCTACGCGCCCGCCCTCGCCCTCCTCGGTGCGACGCAGGTGATCGACTATTCGAACGGGTGGACCGCCTCGCCGACACAAGCCCTCGAAGAGGCTGAGAAGGCCGCGCGACAGGCAGTGCAGCTCAACGAACGCCATCCCTACGCGCTCTGGGCGCTCGCCCTCATCTGTCTTTGGGTCCGCCGCTATGACGAGGCGCTAGCCAACGCCGAGAAGACGATTGCCTTCAATCCGAACTTTGCCGAGGGATACATTGCGCGTGGTTTCATCCTGCACTATGTCAACCGGTACGAAGAGGCCCTCGAATGCTTCGAGCGTGCGGTAGCGCTGGAGCCCTATTTTCCGGACATCTGGCTGCAGTTCCGCGCGCAGGCGCTCTATCAGGTAGGGCGATATCCCGAGGCCGTCGGACTGTTGAAGCGGCGCATTCTGCGCAACCCCGCCACCGACTCTTCGCGCGCGCTGCTCGCCGCAAGCTACGGCCAGATGGGGATGGCCGAAGAGGCCCGCGCCGCGTGGGGAGAACTCATGCGCGTCAATCCGGCGTATTCGATCGAACAGCGCCGCAAGGTGCTGCCGTACAAGAATCCGGACGAGTTCGAGCGGTTTGTCGAAGGCCTGCGCAACGCAGGGCTTCCGGGCCCATGACGGCGGACGGAATGGCTTTGTCCGCTATTGCCCGCGCTTGCCCCTGACCGCGAAACGCACCGCTTCTTCGGCCGCGCGGAAGAGGGCGCGCGCCTTGGCGACGCATTCGTTCTGCTCGGCGGCGGGGGAGGAATCATAGACGATGCCAGCGCCGGCCTGCACATGCATGAGCCCGTCCTTCACTACCGCGGCGCGCAGCACGATACAGGTGTCCATCTCGCCGCCCGCGCCGAAATAGCCGATGCACCCGGCATAGATCCCGCGCTTGTCCTTCTCCAGTTCGTCGACGATCTGCATGGCGCGGACTTTCGGCGCGCCCGAGACGGTGCCTGCCGGAAAGCCGGCGGCAAGCGCGGTCACCGCGTCGAGGCCGTCCCTGAGTTCCCCCTCCACGTTCGAGACGATGTGCATCACGTGGCTGTAGCGCTCGATGAAGAAACTGTCGGTCACCGTGACCGTGCCAATTTTGGCGACCCGGCCGACATCGTTGCGGCCGAGGTCGAGCAGCATGAGATGCTCGGCGCGCTCCTTCGGATCGGCCATGAGTTCGGCGGCGAGCGCCTCGTCCTCGGTCGGGCTTTTTCCTCGCGGCCTTGTGCCGGCGATCGGGCGGATGACGACCTTGCCGTCGCGCACCCTGACAAGGATTTCGGGGCTCGAGCAGACGATCTGGAAGCCGCCGAAATCGAGGAAGCAGAGATAGGGTGACGGATTGACTCGCCTGAGCGCCCGATAGAGCGCGAACGCCGGCAAATCGAAGCGGCTCGTGAACCGCTGCGACAGCACGATCTGGAACGCGTCGCCCGCGGCGATATAGTCCTTGGCGCGAGCGACCATCGCCTTGTATTCGGCCTCGGTCGTGTTCGAGCGCGCTTCCCCCGCTTTGACCAGCGGATCGACAGTCATGCCCGCGGTGTGATCGAGGGGGGATTCGAGCGCGTCGACCACCGCGTCCAGCCGCGCCATGGCGCTCTCGTAAGCCGCGCGCGCCGACACGCCCGCCGTCGGGCGGACCGGCGTCACGATCGACATCTCGTCGCGCGCGCCGTCGAACACCACCATCACCGTCGGCCGGATCAGCAGCGCCTCGGGCACGCCGATCGGGTCGGGCTTCGCAGGGGCCAAGCGCTCCATGCGCCGCACCATGTCGTAGCCGAGATAGCCGAAGATCCCAGCCGACATCGGCGGCAGGCCGGGCGGCATCAATATGCGCGATTCGGCGAGCAGCGATCTCAGCACATCGAGCGGATCGCCGGGGCAGGGGACGAAGGCGTCCGGATCGGCCAGCGCCCGGCGGTTGATCTCGGCGCGGTCGCCGGTCGAACGAAAAATCAGGTCGGGATCAAGGCCGATCATCGAATAGCGGCCGCGCTGCGCGCCGCCCTCGACGGATTCGAGCAGCAGCATGTCGCCGTTTCGACCCTTCGCGAGCTTCAGATAGGCCGACACCGGCGTTTCGAGGTCGGCGACCAGAGTCGTCGAGAGAACCGTTGCGTGGCCGGACTCGTATTTGCCGCGGAACGCTTCGTAGGCGCTTATTGCGCCGCTCATGAGCCGCCTTCCGCCATCTGCAGGGCGC